>DAOQAB010000036.1:0-31672 GCA_035353695.1 Prolixibacteraceae bacterium | reverse complement strand
AAACAGCGAGTGAACATCGTTTACGGCGTGGACTACCAGGGTATCTAATCCTGTTCGATCCCCACGCTTTCGTGCCTCAGCGTCAATCTTAGCTTGGTAAGCTGCCTTCGCAATTGGTGTTCTGAGTAATATCTAAGCATTTCACCGCTACACTACTCATTCCGCTTACCTCAATTATATTCAAGTCCTTCAGTATCAATGGCTGTTCTACGGTTGAGCCGCAGGATTTCACCACTGACTTAAAGAACCGCCTACGCACCCTTTAAACCCAATGAATCCGGATAACGCTCGCATCCTCCGTATTACCGCGGCTGCTGGCACGGAGTTAGCCGATGCTTATTCATATACTACCGTCAAATACCCACGCGTGGGCACCTTTCTTGGCATATAAAAGAAGTTTACGACCCATAGGGCCTTCATCCTTCACGCGGGATGGCTGGTTCAGGCTTGCGCCCATTGACCAATATTCCTCACTGCTGCCTCCCGTAGGAGTCTGGTCCGTGTCTCAGTACCAGTGTGGGGGATCATCCTCTCAGAACCCCTAGACATCGTCGGCTTGGTGGGCCGTTACCCCGCCAACTACCTAATGTCACGCATGCCCATCTTCTACCGATAAATCTTTATCCCAAAGCCTATGCAGGTTCTGGGAACTATGCGGTATTAATCCAAGTTTCCCTGGGCTATCCCCCTGTAGAAGGTAGGTTGCATACGCGTTACTCACCCGTGCGCCGGTCTCGGGCATTGCTGCCCTCCCCCTCGACTTGCATGTGTTAAGCCTCCCGCTAGCGTTCATCCTGAGCCAGGATCAAACTCTTCGTTGTAATTTTAAAAAGTCTTTAAATTTCCTTAGCTCTCTGGTTAAACTCTCCGAAAATTATTTTCGGTGCTTGACTTGTTCTTTTCTCATTCTATCAATGAACGCTTTTCTGTTCCCGCCGGACTTCCCGTCCAAAGCGGCTGCAAAGATAACAACTTTATTTTTTCCTAAACAAACTTTTTTTTACCTTTTTTTTATTTTTTTTCTCTCGTCTCGCGGCCAACCGGTTATCCCTCTTTGACCCTTCAACAAGCACCTAAAATAGGCTTCGCTTGTTTGCTAAAACACGGCTTCTTTTTTTACTCTCCCGCCCTGATTAAAGCTGCTCCATCTCTTCACTGAACCTTTGCCCCTACTGCGTTTCCCTGTAAAAGCGGGTGCAAAGAAAAAAACTTTTACCCCTTAACTCCAAATTTTTTGACGACTTTTTTTGGAAAAAAAATCAAATCTTTGATTATATGTATTTTACAAGAAATAGAAAAAGAAGAAAAATGATTATTCCAACATTATTCTGCGCTCTATTCGTAATAGAAACAAAATAATTGAAATTCAGTTTAATGGCACACAACAAAATGTTCATTTTCTAAAAATAAAATCGGCATGCTGTTAATAAATCATTATGATTCAATTTAATAGCATAAAGCGAAGATTCAGCACAAAAAAACCCGGTATTTTTGGTACCGGGTTATAAATTATTTTAAAAGATCGATTTTATTAATCAGCGCTGCCATCAATTGTTTCAATGGTTCCATCCTCACGATAGGTCAATTCAACCAATTTGATACTCCGCAACCATGTTTTTCCACCTGACGGCTTACTGTCGTGATGAAATAAATACCATTTCCCTTTAATTTCGATGATGGAATGGTGAGTTGTCCATCCGACAACCGGAGTCAAAATAACACCCTTATACGTAAATGGTCCATACGGATTGTCGCCAATGGCATAACATATCAAACCGGTATTCCCTGTAGAGTATGAAAAATAATACTTGCCGTTGTATTTGTGCATCCAAGAAGCTTCAAAAAAACGACGGTGGTAATCGCCTGCTTTTATTGGATTACCGTCTTCAGACAGAATGACCAAATTGCGCGGTTCTTCATCAAATTCAAGCATATCGTCGCTAAGCCTAACGACTTTGGCACATAATGCTGATTTGTGATTTGCTGGTTCGTGACCACTTTCAATGGCTTTATTATTCCGATAACGCTGCAATTGTCCTCCCCACAGACCTCCAAAAAACATATAATGAGTTCCGTCATCATCTTTGAAAACGCACGGGTCTATCGAATAACTCCCTTTGATAGGACTGTCCCGAGCGATGAAAGGGCCTTCAGGCTTATCGCTTATAGCCACACCGATATGAAAAACATCATTCCGATCTTTCAGCGAAAAGTACAAATAATATTTCCCATTCTTACAGGCCACATCACAGTCCCAAAGCTGACGCCCAGCCCATGGAATATCCTTTACGTCGAGTGCGACACCGTGGTCGGTTACATCTCCATCGATACGATCCATTGAGAAAACGTGATAATCGACCATGTTGAAATGGTCGCCATTATCATTTTCAGGAACTCCCGATTCAAAATCGTGGGAAGGATAAATATAGATTTTACCGTTAAAAATATGAACAGCAGGATCTGCTGAGTAAATACTATCAATTAGATATCTTTTTTTCTTTTTTACCATCTCTCTTTATAAATGTTTTTCTTTAATTCGCGTATAAACTTCTTCCAACGTTCCACTAAATGGACCAGGCGTTTCCATTTTTATTGAAACCAGGGCAGCGGCAAATTTCAACGACTCTGCTACATCATGATCCAACCGGTGTGACATGTATGCTGCGAAAGTTGTATCGCCACGGCCTGTTCTGCCGGACACATTACTGTTGGAGAATTTTTCATAGTAGGTTTTCCCGTTAACCCTTGCCAATACACCCTCTGAATGGGTAATCATCACTTCGGGGCAACCCCATGATTCGACAATGATAGCGGCTTTCTCCAAATCGTCGGTGCCAGTGAGAAGTTTTGCTTCAACAATATCCAGTTTCAGCTTGTTCATCATTGCTGCGATCTCTTTTTTATCGGCAACATCGCTAAATTCGTGATTTTTTGTCACCGGATCGATATGGCGGACAAAACTCTGCATATCGACCGACAAGCTCTGGTAATTACGGGCTTTCAAAGCTTTCATCAGGGGCATGTCGAATTCGGTATCCGATATCCCTGCCAGATGAACGCAGGTTGAATCTAGTTCAGGAACCTCATCGATCGATATTAACCCAGCCGATTTGATAAGGGTCATTTCACGTTCATCAACATTGGCAGAAAAGTGCAACACCCTGTTGTATGATGTCTCTTCGCTCGGAATAAGAAATGTATCGATTCCCAGATCTTTCATCGGTTGAAGGATGTGTTCGTCCTTCTCAGCCATCTTCGTTACAACAGCAACCTTTTTCCCTACTCTTGCAGCGACCATAGCTCCGCATAAAACGGCACTTCCGGGTGCAACACGAGCAACTCCACCAAATGGAATAATTTCGTCGTAGACCATGTGCCCTACAAACGTAATGTCATATTTTTTGCTCATAAAAATTGTATTTAGTCGTAATGTAAACTAACTCGTAATTATTCTTCTAACTATTCTTTAGCACTAAGAAGCCATGGATAGAAAGATATCAGATCTTTCGGATCAACGGTTTCAGTATTGTTTTTAGCACGCAAATCCTTAATATGGTTCATCACCAGATGAGTCCAGACAGCGCCTGGCCTTGGGTAAGCAGCAACAATATAATGAGGCCCTTTTTCGGATTCACCAGCTTCCATTTCCAGCTCAGCCCGAAGATTATCAGGTGTTGTCATTGTGTTTGCATAATCGAAAACTACGCGGTCCATGTGTTTGTAAACCTCCTTGCTCTCCTCAACCATTCCATAATAATCCAATAATTGGGCAAAGACATAGTTTGAAGTGGTATAAACATCCTGTCCCTGTTCCGATTCTACCGGTTCACCGTCTTTCGTTTTGCACATAGCCCAACCCATGAAGGCTTTATTGGTATTATAAATCGTTTTAAGGATCTTTTTCACGCGTTCTTCAGGAATAGCAGGTGCTTCACCAATGGCGATCAAATACCACAACGCATCGAGCTGGTTGGTCCATACATCGGTATTCATATTTCCAGACTCAGGATCAAAACAGGTAATATAATATTCCAGCTTTTCACCTTTCTTATTCACATCTTCACGCCATAGTTGCTCAAAACTAGCCCAAGCTTTGTCATATTTTGCCTGAATATATTTTTCGTCTTCTTTTTCACCTAGCATTTGAGCCATTTTAATCAAAGCCTGGCAACCACCAAGGAATTGAGTGGCATCGTATGCATCGGCACCGAAGAGAACCAGATTGTCAAACGTATTCTTTACATCGTCAGGGTTTCCTTCAGGGATTCCATCTCCATCAAAATCGAGTTTTAACAGCGAATCCAATCCAAATACCATAGTTTTCCAGTTCGATTTCAGGAATTCCATGTCGCCGGTGAACTTCACATTCCGGAGTACACGCATCATCAGTTTTGGATACAGATCGACCCAGTAATTGTTATTGTACCATGCATAATCGCTCACATTGCGCAGCGGGTGTCCTTTTGACAACATACATACGTCGTGAGCAACACTGCCCAGGGTTTTGAAATCGTCGCGGATCTGTGTCAGCTTCTTCCCTTCGTATTCTTCAGGGTTTTCTTCAAAATGCATCCTGGCTTCTACAAATGAAGCGTGATGGTGGTACCATCTTGGAGTAGGATCAACGGCATTAATTGAATCGATGAATGCCTGGCATAAATCTTTTTCCACTTTCGGGAACAACATCAGCAGCACCATAGAATACCAGTCGACGTCGGAAGGATCGATATAGGAATAATCGAAACATTCGAGGAAGCGTGCTTTTTCAACGCCATTTTCTTCAATCCAGATATTGGCATTTGAAAGCGGGAAATGAAGCTCATTCAGCATGAGTCGTGTCAAACGCAGCGCACCTTCGCGATCGTTCTGATAAGAAGGACTGGATGAAATTAAATTGAATACACGCTCCTGAATGGTTAACGTGGTATTCCACCACTGTGAGTAGCTTTCAAGGGCGATCTTAACCATATCCAATGCCCGTGTTTCGGCATTTTTGAAATTCTTGATGTATTTCCGGTTGAATGTCTTTCCATCAATATATTCCTGAACCGGGAAGTCGAGTACCACGGCGAAAGGTATCGTCTTTGATTGGCCTGGACGAAGGGTCATTGTTAAACTGATCGCGGCACCATAATCCCTACGATTTAATGGTTCGCATTTTTCATAGAAATTACCCTCTGCCGTAATCAAAAGATCACCAGCGTATTTGTTTAACAAGAAATAAGGTTGAGTATCAACTGCAACTCCAGAAACATCTGAAACAGCAATGATCATCTTATTTTCGGTTTTCGTGCTTCCCATCACCACACCGCTGATGCCATTCATTTCAAACGCTTCATGTTTCTGTCCCGAAGTGGCAGCGCTGCTTACAAACACACTGTCCTGGTCGGTGGGCTTAAGCTCCTTTTCCTGCAAATTAACCAGAGAAGGCCGAGGAATAACCAAGGTATATTCCTGTTCCTCATTGGTATTGTTTTCTACAATAAATTCTTCCACACTGATTGGCATCAGTGTTTGCTCATTGCCAGACAATAAAGGTGAAATAAACCGCCTTGTTACCTTTACATCTTCCAGGGTATATTCAATTTCCAAAGAAGGGGTGGCAATGGTCATTTTAATGTTCTCTTCGTCGACAGCTTCCGGATAGTAGTTTTTCATCGCCGGGATATCGTCAGACTCCGTTTCGCCTGGTTGCATCTGTGTCAACAAGGTATTTCCCTCATAGGTACTGATGTATGGGGCCGAGCCAAATTGAACCGATTTTTGGTTTAACATGATCAGGCGGCCTGCATCGTTTAAGCGGTTATACAGTCCGTAAGGAGAAATACCGATAGAACAGGTTGGCGCTCCCATGATAGCCACGGTAGGCGGGAACTGCAAACACTTGGACATACCCTGAAAATGCACCGTCATTTTGTTTTTCTCATAAATTTCGGCGATACGGGGTCCAGATATCGTGTAAATATCTTTAATATTGAATGAATTCGATTTTGTCATTTTTTCTCACTTATTAAATTTGACAAGGCCGGTTCTGTTGGGTTCCGGCAATTTAACTAAAAACCGAGCATCAGTAAGTTTAATTAAAAACCACAGCTGACACCCGGAATATTTTTAGTTCATATTGTATGAAAAGACGGTGCGATTAGCACTTACCTTGCCATACATTAACATTTTTCTTCCTTTTTTCCTTTGCCGGTTCAACATCTGGTTCTTCAGGAATGTTTGCTTCAGCACTCAAATCAATTGGCATTTTTGTCGTTGGATATGGTTTGATTTTACCGAACAACAAATCTGCAGAAACCCTGATCGAATCCGGTGTACCGGAGAAATTACATACAACAGCATCGGCTACAGTGGTTGTGCCTTTCCGGTATGGGAAATTGGTTACAACAACTACATCATGACCAGCCTTTTTGAGCGCTTTCACAAGATGGGTGTTATTTCCTCTTTTCTCAATACGAGCATAGTAGTTGGTCATGACAACCAAATCAGCATCCTTGGCCAATTCCAAGGCTTCTTCCACGTCTTCTTCCGAAGCATGGAATGCTGCATCATCCAGAATAAGATTCGTTGAATGTTTAGTCATCTGTTCACAGAACATGTGGGCATGACTGTAAAGGTCTTTTCCAAGGAATTCGTAAGGAATGCATTGCTCAATCACAAGTATTCTCTTCTCCGGGCTTAAAGGCAGTAACTTTTTATCATCGCGAACAACCAGTAATGCTTTGTGGGCAACTTCCCATGAGAAGTCTCTGTTTTCTTTGCTTCTGACAATAGCCGTAGTTTCTTTGGGATCCATTTTGCCAGCTTTTTCAAACAAGCCCTGGTCATACTTTCTGTTGAGCAAACGACGTACTGCATCATTAACCCGTTCTTCAGAAAGCATGCCATCTTCAACGGCCTTCTTAATTCCAAACAAACACTGTGAACGAGACTCGTCATCTGCCTTTAATAATATTGTATCAACACCGGCTTTAATGGCCATTGCGCAAGCTAACGGAAGCGGCCATTTTTTCAGGATAGCGGCCATACCAATTGCGTCGGAAACAATGATACCATCAAATCCCATTTCACCTCTCAACAAATCAGTAAGGATTTTTTTCGAAAGAGTAGCCGGATATTCTTCATCATAAGCCGGGAATATCGTGTGTGCGGTCATCAAAGCAGAAGCACCAGCATCGACACCGGCCTGGAAAGCGGCCAACTCAACATTTTGCATGCGTTTTTTATCGCCACGGCATACATCGAGAGTTTCATGAGCATCCGTTGCAGAATCACCACGACCTGCAAAATGCTTGATGGTTGCTGTAACGCCTGCATCCTCATACCCACGGACAGTCGCATCAATGAACTTTGAGATAACCTCTACATTATCGCCAAATGAACGGACACCAATTTCAGGGTTCAGCGGGTTAATGTTCACATCGCATACGGGATGATAGAACTGGGTTACACCCATAGCAGCCATCTGGCGGCCCATCAGGTTTGCAATTTTGTAGGCAAGATCCACATCGCCAATTGCAGTAATACCCATTGGAGGGATAAATTGCAAAACGCCACCTGATGAATAGTCATTCTTGAAATCGCCTTCCATATCAATGGTAACATGGAGTGGAATTCCGGAAGGACGGTCCATCGCGATTTTTTGAAGGTTATTGAGCGCTTCGGTGAGCTCTTCGGGCGTTACGCTGACACCAAAAGCACGGGAGTCGAACCAGGTATGGGCGATATCGAAATAATCGGCTGGTTTCTCGAAGTTTGGATCGACTTGTGAGCGTCCCCAATACAGATTTTTGCAAGTTTCCAACGCATAAGGTTCAAGACAGATACCTCCTGCGTGCAACTTGGTAATTTGTTCAATCCCAGAGGGAGTAGGTATGGCGCCACGCCAGGTGAAGGTAAGTAACTGGCCACATTTTTCCAGCAGGCTCATCTTGGCGATTTTCGCCGAAACAAAAGCATCTCTTTCTTTAGACATAATGTATCTCCTTGTTAATTTATTAGTTAAATTTTATTTGATTTTAATTTGTTAAACATTTCTTATTCGTAATTACTGTAACTGACGCTCGCCAATTTTCTTGTTAATATCGTCAATCGCTTTATCTGTCAATTCGTATTTAGAAATAATAAACATTGAAAGAATAAGCAGCATCGCCGGGATAACAGCTACTAACCATAAAATTCCCTGACGGGCAAAAGCCGATTGGGTTACGGCATTGGTTTCATCGAATTTCACAAAAGCCAAAACAAATCCGGGGACAACACCTCCTAAAGCCATACCTGCCTTAAAGAAAATCCCAGTAAGTGCATTCACTATACCAGAGATCCTTTTCCCGGAAGTATATTCACCATACGAAATAACCTCGGGAATCAAAGCCCACATATAACCGGTTGCAACAATCACACCGGTCGACTTAATAAATTGAGCGACCAGCACCAACCATACCTGGCTTTGTAAAGCAGGGACTACGGAAATGACATAAAGCATGGCCATTCCGAAAATTGCGACCGTCAAAAATATATAAAACATACTTTTCTTTCCAACCCAGTGCTTAATAGCAGGAACCATTGGCAAAAAGATAAAAGCAGGGATAGAACCCAACGCCGCAAAATATGGAAGCATATCGGGAGCCTGAACATTGTAAATCATGTAGTACGATCCTGCGGAATTTCCAATAGCCATCATGGCAAAAGCGGTAATAAAGAAGAATGCAATGACACGTAAAGGACGGTTACGTTTAAACTCGACCCACAAGTCCGAAACTTTCACATTGGCCGTTTCTGCTTCATCCATCACGACTCTTTCCCTGGTCTGGGTAAAGCAGAAAATCAATAAAATTAACCCTAAAACAGCATAAATTGACATCGTAATAAACCATGCACTTGCCGATTCTGTGGAGTTGATTTTGCCATCGGGAGATAACGTTTTAACAATAATTGGAATACCATACGCAACGGCTAATCCGCCAATATTGGCCATAAACATACGAACCGATGTAAGTTTGGTAATTTCATCGGTATCGCGGGTAAGCGAAGCATTCAATGCCCCATAAGGTACATTTACCAAGGTGTAACACATGGATAAACCAACATAGGTAATATAGGCATAAAGCAAGGAACCTGAAAATCCATTCCAAAAGCACATAATAGCAAATCCGGTAAGCGGAATGCCTCCCAATACCAAGTAAGCACGATATTTCCCGATTTTAGGATTCTGTTTGTCGACAAAAGCTCCTACGAGTGGGTCCCAGGCAACATCGACCAAACGAACAATTAGAAACATGACTGCGGCGGCGGCAGCTGATAAACCATACACATTGGTGTAAAAAATTAACAAGTACTGAGCAACCGTCTGATAAATCAGATTTTGTGCAAGGTCGCCAGAACCAAAACCAATGTGTTTTACCATTGGTAGTTTGTAGAATCCTTTTGATTCTTCTACTGATCGTGAAGTTTTTTCCATTAATATTTTAGATTTTTTAGTAGTATTTCAATCATTCTATTTGGAGGCTTCTCCTGCTTCAATCAACTTTTTAACCACCGGTTTAGGCAGATAATTCCGGTCAAAAAGCAATGGATAATCGGTTCTCCCCCAAACCGGGAAATTGTTCTTCCATGAACCCTTATCGCTGACTCCCCAAACGGCAACCCGGCTAATACAACCTTTATGTCTTAGAAAAAGATGATACAAATCGAGGTAACGATTCGTGAGTGCCTGACTTGCCGAATCGGGCAGTTCTTTACCATATGGATTCAATTTTTCCTTGTATTCTGCACTCTGGTTTACATCGGCTGTATTGTATTCAAACGGATTGGGTAAAACCGAAACATCGAGTTCGGTAATCATAACCTTAACGCCAAGGCGGCAGAACGCTTCAATACTTGCTTCTTCATCGGCAATGGTTGGATAAGTCAAGGTACAATGGGCCTGCATTCCAATACCGTCAATCTTAATGCCCTTTTTCTGAAGATTCTGAACCATTTTAACCACGGCCTCTCTCTTCCCTTGTTTATTCATATTATAGTCGTTATAATAGAGCTCGCAATCGGGATCGGCTTCGTAGGCAAAACGAAATGCCAGTTCAATAAAATCTTCACCGATGATCTTATAAAATTTGCTTTGCCGGTAACTACCATCATCTTCGATTGCTTCGTTCACAACATCCCAACCTTTTACTTTTCCTTTAAAGTGACCCACAACGGTCTGAATATGGGTCTTCATCCTTGCAATAAGGGTGTCGCGCGAAACATCGTTTCCATCCTTATCGGTGAAAAACCAGCGTGGTGCTTGAGAATGCCAGACCAGACAATGGCCGGTAACAAACAGGTTGTTTGCCTCTCCAAAAGCAACAAATTTATCGGCATCCGAAAAATTGAACGCTCCTTGCTTCGGCTGCAACATTCCACTTTTCATGCAGTTTTCGGCCACAATCGCATTAAAATGTTGTTTAATTACAGACTGTGCCAGCGAATCTACTCCATCGACCTGCCTGGTATTAACGGCAACACCAATTAGAAATTTCCCGTTGTAAGCATCCTTTAATGTTTTTCCTTCACCATCATTAGCCACACAATGATTGGCATCCAATAAACACAGTGCAACCAGGCACAACGATAATGCTTTTAATAATAATCCGATTTGTTTCATAAACTTTTGTTGTAAAAGCTCCCGCACAGCTCTTCTCTGTGACCAATCCTGATCTGGAATACTAAATTGGCGGAACCGTCTCCCAAACTATAACCCACTTTCTCTCCGATAGAGACTTTCTGAGATAATAACTTCATAAATCATTTAACTAACCTTGTTTCCTAAATTGGTGGAAGTGCTGGAAAATTAAAACAATTTTAGAATAATCGATTTCAAATAAAAGTCAATCTTCTAAAATTATTGCATTTTGCTTCAAAAGTATCAATGAACGTCCATTTTATACAAGCATCCAAAACTGATTCCCCTCCGGACAAATTTCAACTGGATAAAATTGCGAACAAGAAATTGACTCAGAAAATAACGATCCTTTCCGGAAAGAAAGAGCCAACTATTTTTGCAACGTGAAAAAATGAACGAATAAATTCTTCCGGCCATTTTTCAGATCGAATAAATAGCAATTCTCACAAACAATTCATACATTTCAATTCAAGAAATCAACGTAAACCACCTTTTATGAAAATTGATATTGGAACCTTATCGATCGTATTAGGGATATCATTCATATTGCAATCGTTAGCCCTGCTTTTCCTTTATCTTCAGTCGAACCGGTACAAAGGACTGTTGCAATGGTTTATCGGTAGCGCCATGATCTCTATTGGAACTGTGCTGATGCTTTTAAGGCAAATGCCATCCGTTGGAAATCTGTCGATCATCCTGTCCAATTTCTTCCAAATCGGAGGTATGTTAATCGTTTTTGCAGGCACCGCTTATTTTACCAGGAGCAAAGTGGACCAAAAACTCATCGCCATTTTTCTGATCCTTTACATTCTTTTCGACATCTATTTTACATGGATCAGCAACCAGATTAATATTCGCGTAATTGGTTATTCGCTTTGCATGAGTTGTATAACCTTTCTGATAGGACTGAAACTAATCCATCATCAAAAAGTCACGATCCATCGATTTCCGCTCCTGGTTGCCATGGTTTTCTTTGCAATGTCGGCACTATTTCTTTTCCGTATTTGCTACATCCTGTTCATCGAACCCATGACCGATTTCTGGAAGAATAGCCAGATCCAATCCGCTATTTTCCTTGGCTCATTTATCTTGTGTATTCTTTGGACATTCGGGCTCATCATCATGGTAAACCAGAAACTGTTTTATGAAAAGATAGAAGCCCGAAAACATTTTGAAGAAATTTTTAACAGCAACCCCGATCTGGCCCTGGTGGTAAAAATACCCGAACAAATCATTGTCGACATGAACGAATCGTTTACCCTGAATACTGGCTACACCCGGGATGAAATCATTGGCAAATCGGGGATCACCGATTTTGACCCGTTTGCAAACATCAATGAAAAAGCAACCATGATGCGAACCTTGCGAGAAACAGGTAGTTGCTCGAATATGGAAATATCTTTTCATCGCAAAGATCAGTCTGTTTTTTTGGGGCTTTTTTCGGCAAGAAAAATTGATATTCACGATTCGACACATGCCATTTGCATTATCAGAAATATTACGGAACAAAAAAAGGGCGAAGAAAAGATCCGGGAGAGTGAAAAAAAATATCGACAACTATTTGAGAATGCTCCAATTGGTATCTTCACAACCTCCATAAACGGGAAAGCGATGGATGTCAATCCATATCTTGCCCAATTACTGGGCCTCAACAATTCGGCTGAAGCCCTTGAATATTATCAGGATTTAGGCGCTCAGCTTTACGTTGATCTTAAACGGAGAGATGAATTCATCCGATTGATAAAATTAAATGGAAACGTTGAAAATTTTGAATACGAAGCCATTACATACGACCAACGCAAAACATGGCTCAACATGAACGCCCGGTTAACCCGGGGAGAAAATGGTGAGGAGCAAATAGAAGGCTTTACCACCGATATCACCCAACGCAAAAAAAACGAAACGGAGCTCATTGCGGCCAAAGAAAAAGCCGAAGAAAGCGACCGGCTTAAAACATCGTTTCTCGCCAATATGAGCCACGAAATCAGAACCCCGATGAACTCCATCATGGGCTTTGCCAGTTTAATTCCCGAAGAAGATCGACCCGAGCTCATGTATAATTATGCGAACATTATTGTTCGCAGTTCAGAACAACTGCTCCACATTATCGACGACATCATTATCTATTCCAAGCTACAAACAAAGCTTTTTACCTTTTTCCCCTCAAAATTCGATCTGAACCATTTATTATTTGAAATACAACAACTGTTCAATCTTCCTGAATACAAAAAAGGGATTGAACTGAAGATTGAGACCCCCCAATCGGATCCATTTTTCATCCTGTCTGATCCCGAGAAACTAAAGCAAGTTCTCACAAACCTGGTTTCGAATGCATTCAAATACACTCCTACGGGAACCATCACCGTTGGTTATCAGTGTTCTGACAGCGAAACCATTTTATATGTCAGCGACACCGGGCCGGGCATTCCCCCTCAGGAACAGCAGAATGTGTTTGAACGCTTTTACCGTGGCAGCAACATCAATAAAATACAGATCAGTGGAACCGGGCTGGGATTAAGTATTGTAAAAGAACTGGTTGTGCTGTTGGGTGGCAAAATCTGGGTTGAAAGTGAAATCAACAAAGGAAGTACCTTCTACATCTCCTTTCCTATGTCATCGACCATCAAAGAAGATTAAGCGATTGCTGATCAGACCTGACAGGTTTCTAAAACCAGTCAGGTCTACCGTCCCATCGGAATGCCCCGTTCCTACGAAACTCCGTTGCACCGTTGCACATCCCAAACCCAGGATTCTATCCCGGGCTACAAAATGAGGAGTTCCTGACGGAACAACTACGCCATCCTTCTTATCCCTTTTCCGCGGAACAGTTCAAACAGTGCAGCCTAAAGTCATCTGGAAAGCGCGCAGAGCCGTAGGCTCGGTTCATTTGATAACGCCGGGTTTTAACCCGGGGAGAGGATAACCGAAATCATCGTTGCTGATCAGACCTTCAAGGTTTCGGAAACCTTGAAGGTCTACCGTCCCATCGAAATGTCCTGTTCCTGCGGAACTCCGTTGCTCGGTTGCACATCCCAAACCGGGGATTCTATCCCGGGCTACAAAATGAACGGTTCCTGACGGAACAACGATGCCATCCTTCTTATCCCTTTTCCGCGTAGCAGATCAAACAATGCAGCCTAAAGTCATCGGGAAAGCGCGCAGAGCCGTAGGCTCGGTTCATTTTAGATCGCCGGGTTTTAACCCGGGGGATGGATAACCGAAATCATCGTCGCTGATCAGACCTTCAAGGTTTCGGAAACCTTGAAGGTCTACCGTCCCATCGAAATGCCCTGTTCCTTCGGAGCTCCATTGCCCGGTTGCGATTCCCAAATCGGGGATTCTATCCCGGGCTACAAAATGAACGGTTCCTGACGGAACAACGATGCTATCCTTCTCATCCCTTTTCCGCGTAGCAGTTCAAAGATTGCAGCCTAACATCATCGGGAAAGCGCGCAGAGCCGCAGGCTCGGTTCATTTTGGATCGCCGGGTTTTAACCCGGGGGAAAGATAACCGAAATCATCGTTGATTATTAGACCTGACAGGTTTCAAAAACCTGTCAGGACTAGAGGTTCAATTAAAGCCTCGACAAAGTAAAGGACGGCAGCAAAGCCGACACAGTAACCAAAAACAACCAGCGGGCTGCGTTGGTCGAACTGCTGCAAAAACTGGCCGACTATGTTCAGGTCGCCAGCGGTGGCGATGAGGCCATTATTCTCTCCAGTGGTTTCGATGTCTGTAAAAAGCCATCGACCATAGGACCACTCGACAAGCCCGAAAACTTCAAAGTGGCTATGGGGAAAAACAGGGGAAGTGTTCTACTGAGCTGCGACGTGGTCAATCACGCCCAGTTTTATGAATTTGAATACACCGAAGGGCCAGCTACCAGCAACAGTGTGTGGACAAAGGTTACCATAACCAAACACAAACTGTTGATTGATGGACTGATCAGCGGGAAGGAGTACACCTTCAGGGTTGCCGGCGCTGGCAGCGACCCTTCGAGGGTTTGGAGCGACACGATTACAACTTTTGTTGTATAGTACTTCTGCAGTTGATAGCCCCGGTAGCTGCTTTCGATTACCGGGGCTATCTTTTTGTTAGAAAAGAGAAATAGAAAAAAGAAAAAAGCAATAACAGGGTTCCCAATGGCCCAAATGGGAAAGAGTATCTGCCACAAATGGCAAAACGGAAACGGCTTCTTAACACATCGCCCGGGTAAGATTAACCTATTTTAAGAGATATACAGGCAAAACAATCGGTTACTAACCTGCTAAAAAAATAAAAAGATGTATTTTTGTTTTAAATCAAAAAAGCCATGTTGAACGATAGTATTGTAATTATACCAACCTATAAGGAAAAAGAGAACATCGAAAGCATCATCCGTTATGTTTTTCAGTTACCGGTCGAATTTCATGTCCTGATTATCGACGATAACTCACCCGACGGTACTGCAGCAATTGTCAAGAAACTAATGGAAGAATTCCCCATGCGGCTTTTTCTGATTGAACGCCCTGGCAAACTAGGTTTGGGAACCGCTTATATCCGGGGATTTCAATGGGCACTGGAACACAGCTATCGTTACATTTTTGAAATGGATGCCGACTTTTCACACAATCCCGATGATCTGGTCCGCCTGCGTGATGCTGCAGTCAACGAGGGTGCCGATCTGGTTGTTGGATCGCGTTATGTATCGGGCATTAATGTGGTTAACTGGCCACTCAAAAGGGTATTGATGTCCTACTTTGCCTCCATTTATGTGAGCATGGTAACCGGCATGAGAGTTCATGATTCTACCGCCGGATTTGTTTGTTATACCGACAGAGTACTCAAAGCCATCGACTTCAGCAAAATACACATGAAAGGGTATGGATTTCAGATTGAGATGAAATTTACGGCCTGGAGGAAAAAATTCAACATCAAAGAAGTCTCAATTGTCTTTATCGACCGGCAGAAAGGTACATCCAAAATGAGCGGGGGAATCTTTGGCGAAGCGCTTTTTGGTGTGATCAAAATGAAATGGAGAAGTTTTTTTTCGAAAAATAACTAAGCTCCTTTCCGGAGCTCATTTTTTCGGCTAGCAAATGAGAACGTATATCCAACAGGCAACCATTATCAACGAAGGCCTTGAATACAAAGGGTCGGTCTTACTGGAAGATGATTCCATCAAAAGAATTAATCGGGATAATCGTTGCGAAGCAGCCGATATCTACATCGATGCTACCGGATTACTTTTGATTCCCGGGGTGATCGACGATCAGGTGCACTTCCGTGAACCCGGTCTTACCCATAAGGGGGAGATTTATACCGAAGCAAAAGCCGGTATTGCCGGGGGAGTTACCTCATTTATGGAAATGCCCAACACCCTGCCCCAAACCACCACTATTGATCTGCTGGAAACAAAATACCACCGGGCAGCCGAAGTCTCACTGGCCAATTATTCATTCTATATTGGAGCGACCAACAACAACCTCGACGAAGTACTGAAAGCCAATCCCCGCAACGTATGCGGGATTAAATGCTTTATGGGATCGTCGACCGGCAACATGCTGGTGGAAGGCGATGGCCTGGTTTCGCTGTTCAAAAATGCCCACATGATTGTCGCCACCCACAACGAAGAGGAGTCGATCATTCAGGCAAACCTCCAGCATTACCAAAATCTGTACGGAGACAATATCCCGGTTAAATTTCACCCGATCATCCGGAGTGCCAAAGCATGTTATCAATCGTCGGCCAAAGCGATTGACCTTGCCACAAAATACAACACGAGGTTACACCTGTTACATCTTTCGACTGCCAGGGAGATGGATCTTTTCAGCCCCGGCTCTCCATCGCTGAAACAAATTACCAACGAGGTGTGCGTGCACCATCTCTGGTTCGATCAAAAATATTATGCTTCGCTGGGAACAAGAATTAAATGGAACCCGGCGATCAAAGCTAAAAAAGACAAACAAGCACTGCGCGATGCAGTCAATTCAGGGAAAATAGATATTGTGGCTACCGACCACGCCCCCCACACGATAGAGGAAAAAAACAATATCTATTCGAAATCGCCCTCCGGAGGGCCACTGTTGCAACACTCGCTGGTTGTCATGCTCGAGATGGTCCATCAGGGAATTTTTACCTATCAAAAGGTCGTTGAGAAAATGTGCCACCTTCCGGCTGAATTATTCAAAGTGGAAAAAAGAGGATACCTCCGCGAAGGATATAAGGCCGATTTGGTTTTGATTAACCCCAACCAACCCTGGGAGGTTAATTCATCGAATATTCTGTATAAATGCGGATGGTCGCCATTTGAAGGTCAGGTTTTTACGCACAAAGTAACCCATACGTTTGTGAATGGTCACCTGACTTATGAAAAGGGTGTTTTCAATGAGGCCCAAAAAGGGGAACGGCTTCGGTTTCTAAGATAGCCGCCGGCAAAAACAGTAAAAAAATCCTGCTATTTCTGATATCTTCTGATCAGGTATTCGGGAATGTCGGTCAGCGACATCTCTTTTTCGTGTGCATTGAGCAAGAATCCCTGATAAGGCATTCCATAAACCACCGAAGAATCTTTATCCTGCACAATGGTATGAGCGCCTGCGTTTTTCATAGTCAGCAGACCTCTGGCCCCATCGGCCCCCATACCGGTTAAAAGGATACCTGTCGCTTTGTCCTTAATGGAAGCAGCCACCGAATTGAACATCACATCGACAGAAGGCCTGTGGCGGTTTACCGGATCGGTTTCGACAATATTCACTTTACAGATGCGGGAATTGCCGTTAACCAGCATGTGCCTGTTCCCCGGGGCAATCAATACCCTTCCGGGAACCACCATGTCGTTATCTTTGGCTTCGATCACCTCCAGATCACAAACATCGTTCAACCGGTCGGCAAACAACTTTGTAAATCCCTGGGGCATATGCTGGGTGATTACAATACCTGGCATATTCTTGGGCAGACGACGCAGAATAAATTCAATGGCTGTAGTTCCCCCGGCCGAAGCGCCAATCGCAATAATTTCATCAAACGTAGTTTCGACTGGTTTCAGTATCTCGTGCCGCATGTTCTCCAAATCGAAAACCAGTTTTTGTTTCTGGCGGACATTGGCATGGGCAGCCCCCCTAACCTTTTCGCAAACGAAGTCATAAAACTCGTGCAGGTTGTCGTCCGATTTCAGCTTAATCGGTTTGTCAATAATGTCGATGGCCCCTTTATGATAGGCATCCATGCAGATGGCACGGTTTCCTTTGGTAATACTGGAGACGATGATGACCGGAATGGGATGTTGCTTCATCAGCTTCTGCAGGAAGGTCAAGCCATCCATCATGGGCATTTCAATATCGAGGGTAATTACATCGGGTATCACCCTTTCGATGATTTCAGCAGCTTTGAACGCATCGGCAGCTGTACCAATCAATTCCAAACGATCGTCCGTTTCGATAGCGGTAGCTAACACCCTGCGGAATATAATCGAATCGTCGATTACAAGTACTTTGATCTTATTGCTCGGTGAACCTGATTCCATAATCGAATTTTTTTAAAACCTAATATTTTGAATGATATCCACTTTTACTTTTCCGTCGAATGGATTAAAAAGAATTTTACGTCCAAAATTATCCCCTGTAATTTCTTCTACAATAGGGACATTTAACTCTGTAAGTTTCAGCTTGGCTACTTCAATATTGCGCTGACCCACATTAAACACCATCTTGTCGAGTTTGAGCATGCTGCCACCGCCATAGACTTTCGCAACAATCCTCCTTTTAACAGCCCCGGCCAAAATCACTTTATCGTGCAATTCGGTGATGGCAATATCGCCATACCTTACATCGGGCAACCCTTTATTGTTCCAGTATGGGAGCAGGAAATGGTTGACACCCCCTATTTTAGTACCTTCGTCCCAAAGCACTACAGCTACACAAGATCCTAAAATGGTGAAAACCTTCATTTCACCCGACACGATAGCTAATTCTCCTTGTTTGAGGTACTTTATCCTATCCAACGTTGTTTGTTTCTAAACCAGTTTTTCCTTTAAAATTTCGAGCGTAAACGGTTTGACCAGATAATCGTCCATTCCCGAATCGTAACAACGTTTCACACTCTCCTCCGACTCATTGGCCGTAATGGCAATAATTTTTGCCCGGTGTCCGCTCACTTCCTCATCATCCCTGATTTTCATGGTTGCTTCCGGGCCATCCATACCGGGCATGTAAATATCCATCAAAATATAGGAATATTGGTTTTCTTTACTCAGACTAACCGCAGTGAGCCCATTGGATGCAATATCGTATTCGAAGCCCAGCTTGGAGATAAACATTCCAAGAACTTTCTGGTTCAACGGATTATCTTCGACCAAAAGCACTTTACCCTTTTGAGAGGTTGCTGTAGCCGAATCGGGTACGGCGCCGGCACGTTCAGCTACCTGGGGTTTTTCTTCCAAAAGCCGGGTCATTCGTATTTTGAATTCGGTGCCATCAAACGGATACCGTAAAATATCGAAGGAGTGGGCAAATTTTCGCATCCGGATGTCCACTTTGGTTTTTGGGTTCAAAGTGAACAGAAACGGCTGCCCCGAGTAGTTGGTTTCCTTCTTCAGATTAGATGCAAACATGAATCCCTCTTTTCCATCGTCGCCACAGTTGACAATGAAAAAATCGTAGGGGAAAGCTTTTGCCCTGAAAATCCCTTTTTCGGCAGATCCTGACACCGAAACCTCGAAACCTTGTGATGTCAGTTCGTTTTTTATTTCATCAGCAATTTTTTGTTGATTCTCAATTACTAAAATCCTCATTTGCTTCATGTTCAATTAATCAATTTATTTTTACATACGCACTTGGGCTAACCTGACTGATCGCCTTAGAATATTGTGAGATGGTTTCTGAAAGGCCTACAAACAGATAACCACCCGGTTTTACTTTCTCTATCAATTTATGGACAACATTCCGCTTGGAAACATCATCGAAATAGATGAGGGTGTTTCGGCAAAATACCACATCGAGGCTGTTGTCCTGGAAAAAGTAATCATCGACTAAATTCAAAATCGAGAAATGTACTTTTTCGCGCAAATTTTTCACCACCCGCACTTTGTTATCGGTAGTATCCTTACTTGCCAGAAAATATTTCTTCACCAAATTAGGCTCCATATTTTTGACCGCTTCCCGATTATAGATGGCCCGAAAAGCTTTCATAACCGACGAGTTACTAATATCGGTTGCAAAAATCGTAAAATCGAAAGTGGGGTTGATTAGCTTAAACTCACTAAGCACAATCGCCATTGAATAAGCTTCTTCGCCGGTAGAACAACCTGCACTCCAAATTTTGAACGGATTACGGGAATCGATTTTATATTCAGGAAGGATTCTTCCCTTTAACAAATCAAAATGTTCTGACTCCCTGAAAAATTCGGTCTTATGGGTGGTCAGTTCATCAATCATGCACTCGAATTCCCCGCTTTTTTTTCCTTCGGGCGACATGGCATAATCGAGATAATCCTTGAAATTATTGATCCCGGTTTTCTTCAGCCGTTTAATCAATCGGGAATTAACCATGACTATTTTAATAGGGCTCAGTTTGATGCCCAATGATTCGAGCATAAATTTCTGAATCCTTTTAAATTCATCTTCGGTTAATTGCTGACTATACAGATTAGCAGCTTCGTTATAATTCATGGATCAATATTATTTCATCTTTTCAAACTGGCTGTCGAAATCATCATTATCGGATAAATTGATCCGAACTCCCTTTGGATGAACTTTCACCTCCTCTTCCTTCTCTTTTGCTGCGCTGATTCTCTTATCCACCGTTGGTTTCAACAGCTTCGGTTCGGCTGGCGGTTCAACGATTGTTTCATTTTTCGCCACCACCTTTTCGGTTTTTTTCGCAACAACTTCCTTTTTAGCTTCCGACCTCCAGTCGTGGAATGTCGGCTTTTCTTCCGGGACAAATGGTTCCTCTTTTACATCCACCTTTTTATCATCAACGAAGGTCATCGGTTCGGGTTTATCTAAAAGGAATGGTCTGATCGGTTCAGGTACGACCTTCTCCTCTGTAATGGTTTTTTCTTCAACCACCAGTTGTTCTTCCGTCAGTTTAAAATAGGAGACGGAATCTTCGAGCGACCGGGTCAGGTTCAACAGTTCGTCGGAACTTGCAGCCAACTCCTCGGCCGATGAAGCGTTTTGCTGTGTAATGTTATTGAGCTCCTGCAACGACAGGTTGATTTGTTCGATGGTTGCATTGTGCTCGTTACTTGCTGCAGCAATCTGGCTCACCAACTCAGATGTTTTCTTAAACTCTTCGACCAAACGGCGTAACTCTTCAGCCGACTGGCGGGTCAGTTCAACCCCTTTCTTCGAAACATTTCCAATTTCTCCGGCAGAAGTTTGAGTGGTTTCGGCCAATCGTTTTACCTCCTCGGCAACAACGGCAAAGCCCCGTCCAACTTCAGCAGCGCGGGATGCTTCCACCGAGGCATTGATTGACAGAATTTTGGTTTGGTACGATATCTCTTTAATGATTGAATTTTTATGAGCAATTTCTTCGATCACCGAAAGGGCGGATTCAAGGTTATCGGCTCCGTGCAAAATTCCATCGAAAGCATCTTTGGCAATAGCCCCGGTTTGGTTTGCATTTTGAGCGGACTGTTTAATGCCCTCGGCAATTTGTTCCATGGCGGCGGTGATCTCTTCGGCAGAAGCTGCCTGAGAACCTGCACCGCTGGAAATGATTTGCGAACCGGAATTGAATTCCGAACTGGCGCTCAATATTTTCTGAGAAATATCCTTAATTGAATGGATTACTTCCCTGAAATGATCCTGCATCTCAACCAATGATTCATTGATTTTTCCAAATTCATCATCCGAATTGACTTCGGAAACTGCGACTAAATCGCCTGAAGCAATCTTTTTGGTTAAGCGAAGTGTTTTCTGTACTTTAATCCTCACCGAACGAATAATGACCACATAAACAATCATGGCAAATACGATCGCCAGGGAGGTCCAGATGATCAGTCCGGATGTAAATTTAGCCTGAGCCGTTGCAACAAAGGAGATATAATTCTGAGTTGTCAGGTTCTCCTGATCGAGCAGATAAACCAACTTGGCATTCACTTGTTTTAAGGTTTTTTCTGCCTTTCGGACATCACTCGCCGAGTTGATCGACTGGCTATCGACCTGCCGCAACAAAACCAATATTTCGGGAAGAGTATTCTGGAAATAGGCAGGCAGATCGGCATTCCCATTCGATTGCTGTTCCTGTACGATGCGCTGGATTGCCGATGTGTTCAAACTGCTTTGCGCATAATTACCGGTACGTTCTCCATTTTCAACAAGGGCCACACACTCGTCGGAAAGTTTTTCGGTAGCCAAAAGAGCTTCTTTGACAAAATTCGTAACCAGCATTTGTTTCTGGTGAAAAACGGCATTACTCTCCTCAATCTTATTCAACCCCACCCAAACCAACACATGGAAAAGCAAAAAAGTCAATAGAAAGAAGCTTCCTCCAAGTATTAGCTTACCAGAAACATTCAATTTCAAACCTGATGAACTCATACAATGTATTTATAAATCACTCAAATCAAAATTCTCGGCACGCAACTCAACAATTTCATCCACCGAGAATATCTTATCGGCATTCACCAGAAGGATAAAAGCCTCGTTATGCTTCAGCACACCATGCAGAAATTCGGCCTTGTTTTGTTTCCCAACCGTAGGAAGGGCCCGGATATCGCTGTTATAATATTTGATTACTTCGTTGACACTATCGACCAAAGCGCCCAATTTTATTTTTTCGCCTTCGTTTTCAATGTTGATGACCAGAACACAGGTCGATGAAGTCACAATGGTTTTCTCCATCCCGAATTTTACACGAGTATCGACCATCGGGATCACTTCACCCCTCATATTGAAAACGCCCAGCATGTATTCCGGAGATTTTGGCACTTCGGTTACCGGTTGATATTCCAAAATCTTTTCTACTTGTTCAACATTGATAGCAAAGTTTTCTTTGCCAAGGGAAAATGTCAGATAGGTTTCAAAAAGCTCTTCCATTTTTACTTATTTTTAATCTTTGAAAATTCAGTTACAATTTTATTTATATCTAATACCAAAGCGACGGAACCGTCGCCCAGAATAGTTCCTCCGGAAAGGAAGTTTTGCCTTTTGTAATGGCTTCCCAGTGACTTCAACACGGTTTGGTTTTCACCCACCACCGAATCGACAATCAACGCGACTTTCTCTTTTTCATAACCAACCAGCACAATTTCCTGTCGTTCGGGAACCACACCGCCAATTCCGAAATCTTCCCGAAGGTCGAAATAGGGAACCTGATTCCCTTCGAGCACCATAAACTGGTTCAGCTTCGATTCCTTCTCAAAATTGGACAATGAATAGATTTTTGAAACTTGCGACAACGGGATGATAAAATCGCGCTGATCGATCTTTACCTGAAGGCCATCGATAATTGAAAGAGTCAATGGCAGTTTAATGGTAAAGATGCTATATTTTCCTAATTCAGTATCGATTTTGATGGATCCCCTGATGTCGGAAATATTTCTCTTCACCACATCGAGACCAACACCCCGGCCTGAAACGTTTGAAACCACCTTGGCCGACGAAAATCCCGGGAGAAAGATCAAGGCAAGGATCTCCTCGTCCGAAAGCTCCTCCTCTTTCTTGATCAGTTTCTTTTTGATACCAATCTGCCTGATCTCTTCGATATTGATACCGGCGCCATCGTCAATAATCTTAATAATCACATTATTGCTCTGATGGTAAATTTTCATGGTAACGGTACCCGTTTCGTTCTTACCGGCAATCAAACGATCTTCCGGCAGTTCGATACCGTGGTCAACCGAATTGCGGAGAATATGCATCAACGGATCCGATAGCTGCTCGATAATTTTCTTGTCAAGAACCGTATCTTCCCCTTCGGTCACAAATTCAACCTTTTTCCCCAGCTGCTCCGACAGGTCGTGAACCATTCGCTTGTAACGGGTAATGGTTACCCCAAACGGAACAAGGGAAATGGTAAAGGCATTATCCCGGAGTTGTTTTGAAAAGCTGCCATACTTTTCGGCGACAGCAATTAATTCCGAATCGCCCGACAAACCGGCAATAAGATTCAACCTAGCCTGAAGGGTGACCATTTCGCTGACAAGGTTCAGCAACTGATCAATTTTATCGGTCGAAACCCGGATGCTTTTGATCGAATTTACTGCTACCTGGCTCGTGCTATCGTCGGCAACTTTTTCTTTCTTCGTCGAATCCTCCTCAACCTCGACCACCACTTCGTCGACATATTTGTCGGCAATTTCCTTGAGATCGCTGTATGTTTTCTTGAATATCTTCTCCTTTAATTTTTCAAAATCAGCTTTGGCACTTTCAACCGCCAAAAGATCTCCTTTCATGAGTTCCCTCACCGAGAAAGAAGAACCAACTTTTGCCCAGGCAAAAACCTCTTCGATGGAAGCCTGATCTTCGCGCGTACAAAGGATCATCTTCCAGGATGCGAAACGATCGGCATGGGTCAGGTTATTTAGTTCAAACTCTTTGTCTTTTAATGAGAAAGCAATATAGCTACCCATCAGCGACAGTTCATTGAACAAATAAATCGGATGGGTCAGTTCTGCAGGCAATGAAGTACCTGGCTCAAATTCGATCAAATAAGTAACAACCTGCATGGAAACAGGAGTTGCTGCGGCGGCCTCTTTTACCTCTTCCCCACTGATGATACCACCCACATCAAAAAGATGGATCTTCCGGCACAAATCAGCAAACCGCACCTGATCGTTGGCCGACAACTGTTCATTGGTCGCCAGCAAGGTTTTAAGGACATCAATGGTTTCCAGTGAAATATCTTTTAATTCACCAGAAAAAGACAACTCTTTACTCCTCACCCGATCGTAGATATCTTCCAGATCATGCGTAACAGCCAGTACTTTATCAAAGCCGAGCATACCACCACTTCCTTTAATGGTATGAATGCTTCTGAAAATCTGATCGATGACCTCAGCTGTAACCGAGTCGATTTCGGTTGAAAGTAGAATATCTTCCAGTTCATTGATCAGATCACGCGTTTCTTCAACAAAACTCCCCCTAAGTTGGTCGATTGAATCTGCCATTTTATCTTTTTTTTAATAAAAGCATTCAAAAAAATACTTTCTGCAATTATACTCAAAAATCAATAGTTAAAATAAGCATTATCTACAAACGAATACAACAAAAACAAAAGAAAAATTCCATTTTTCCCTCAACCAAAGCAATTGAAAAGCATCAGGAGTTTCTCCATATCACACTAAAACCACCCAAACGCAACTTCAAATCACCGATATTTCGCTTATTTCAAAACCGTTGTTAATTTACAATGTTTTTTTTAATTTGAATTGAACAAGAATTGAATGTTTCAAACTTTTATATTGAAATTAACAGTCAGCAACACAACTTTCAACCCCAAAAAGTTGTAAAAACCTGATCTCTCCCATATATTTGCGCTCCGTTATGACACCCGATTCAATTTACACGATTTATTCCAGCCATCCGGGAGTTGTTGAGATTCAATCCATCCTTTCCGAGAAAAAATTGAAATCCATATCCTTGAAAGGGATATCGGGTTCCGCGGCATCGTTGGTTTTTGCTTCTCTCTTCAGCAAAATGGACCGGCCTGTTTTGATCGGGTTGAACGACCGGGAAGAAGCCGCCTATTTCTACGACGACCTCACCCTGATGCTTCCTGAGAATAACATTTTGTTCCTTCCCTCTTCCTACAAACGATCGGTACGCCACGGAAATGTGGAACACGAAAACATTGTTCAGCGCACGGAAGTGCTGAATTGGATCTCGAAAAAAGGGAAATGCATCATCGTGACCTATCCCGATGCGCTGATCGAAAAAGTCATTTCGCCCGATGCATTGGTTTCAAACACGTTAAACATCGCCATAAGAGACAAACTCTCAATCGACTTCATCAGCGATGTACTGGCTGAATACGAATTCGAGCGGGTTGATTTTGTCTATGAACCGGGACAATACTCGGTGCGCGGAGGGATTATCGACATCTTCTCGTTTGCCCATGAAAAACCGTTCAGGGTCGATTTTTTCGGCAACGAAGTTGAATCAATCCGAAGTTTTGACATCGACACCCAACTTTCTATCGAACGGTTCGACGCCATTTCGATCATACCCAACATCCAGCAATCGGTCAAAGAAGAGAAACGGATTGACTTTTTCAGCTTTCTGCCCGAAGATTTCATCCTGGCCTTCCGCGACATCGAATACACGTTCGATCAGATCAAACAAACAACCGACGAACTGGAGAGTTTTCGCGATTCCGGAGAGGAAATGCCCTCGCCCGACGAGCTGATCGATGAAGAACAATTCTTGCACAAGCTCATCGATTTTCAAACCATCGAATTTGGGAACCGGAAGTTTTCGAAGAATGCCCATGTGATCCACTTTACCACGGTTCCCCAGCCCCTGTTCAACAAAAATTTTGAACTGCTGGCCCAGGAACTTAAACTGAACTGGACAAACGGTTACCAAAACTACATCCTTTCAAACAACGAAAACCAGATTGAGCGGCTCAGGGCCATTTTCGACGACAAAGCACTCAATGTGAAATTTACCCCGCTTAATTTTACTTTTCACGAAGGGTTTATCGACCGCGACATCAAATTTGCCTTCTATACCGACCACCAGATTTTTGAGCGCTATCATCGATACAAACTCCAAACCACGTCGAAAGCAAAGGAAAGTATTTCCATCAAAGAGCTAAACAAGCTTCATGTGGGCGACTATGTGGTACACATCGATCATGGGGTTGGAAAGTTTGCCGGGCTGGTCAAGACCGAAATAAACGGAAAAACCCAGGAAGCGATCCGGCTGGTTTATAAAGATAACGATTCGCTGCTGGTAAGCCTTCACTCCCTTCACCGGATATCCAAATTCAAAGGGCACGAAGGAACCGAACCCAACCTGAACAAACTGGGAACCGGAGCCTGGCAAAAAATGAAAGCCCGGGCCAAAAGCAAGGTGAAGGACATTGCCAAAGAGCTGATTGCGTTGTATGCCGAAAGGCTGAAGGAACGTGGCTTTGCTTTTGCCCCCGATACCTACATGCAGCAGGAACTCGAAGCTTCGTTTATGTATGAAGACACTCCCGACCAGTACAAAGCCGTTAAAGCCGTCAAAGAAGACATGGAGCGACTGATGCCCATGGACCGGCTGGTGTGTGGCGATGTAGGGTTTGGTAAAACCGAAGTGGCCATCAGGGCTGCCTTCAAAGCGGTTGCCGACAACAAACAGGTTGCCGTATTGGTACCAACCACCATTCTGGCTCTTCAGCATTATAAAACTTTTTCTGAACGGCTGAAAAATTTCCCGGTCAACATTGAATATGTCAGCCGATTGCGAAATTCCATCGACACCAAAAACTCCATAAAAAAACTGAGTGAAGGAAAAGTGGATATCATCATTGGAACCCACCGGCTGGTTGGAAAAGATATCAAATTCAAAGACCTGGGGTTGCTGATCGTCGACGAAGAACAAAAATTTGGGGTTGGAGTCAAAGAAAAACTGAAACAGCTAAAGATTAATGTCGATACGCTGACCTTAACTGCAACGCCAATCCCGCGAACGCTCCAGTTTTCGCTGATGGGTGCCCGCGACCTTTCGATCATTCAAACGCCGCCGCCCAACCGTTATCCCATCATTACCGAAATTCATGGTTTCAATGAAGCCATTATCCGCGAAGCCATCAACTTTGAAATAGACCGTGGCGGACAGGTTTTCTTTATTCACAACCGGGTGCAAAACATCCATGAAGTGGAAGCTTTCGTACGAAAAACCTGCCCCGATGCACGGGTCATAGTTGGTCACGGGCAAATGGATGGTTCAAAGCTTGAGAAAATCATGCTCGATTTCATTGAGGGGAAATATGATGTACTGATTGCCACCACCATTATCGAATCGGGACTGGATATTCCCAATGCCAACACCATCATCATCAACCATGCCCAGAATTTTGGGTTGAGCGACCTTCATCAGTTACGCGGACGGGTTGGTCGGTCGAACAAAAAGGCATTTTGCTACCTGCTGTCGCCACCTATGAACACCCTCACGCAGGAAGCACAACGAAGATTGAAAGCCATCGAAGAGTTCTCGGAGCTGGGCAGTGGCTTCAATATTGCCATGCGCGACCTCGACATCCGTGGAGCCGGAAACCTGTTGGGAGGTGAACAAAGTGGTTTCATCGCCGATATCGGTTTCGAAACCTATCACCGCATCCTCGACGAAGCCGTTCAGGAACTGAAACAGGAAGAATTCAAAGAGGTCTTTGCCCAGCGCGATTCCGAAGAAGCGGCAAAAGCTTTCCTCAACACCAAATTCATCACCGACTGCAACATTGAAACCGACATGGAGATGCGCCTGCCCGAAAACTATGTCAACAGCATTTCGGAACGTATGTCGCTTTACCGGGAGCTCGACAACATTGAAACCGAAGAAGAGCTGGTACGATTTGAAAATCAGATTACCGACCGCTTTGGAAAGATGCCTGAACCGGTGTGTGAACTGCTCGAAGTGGTCAGGTTGCGCTGGATTGCCATTTCGCTGGGCATGGAACGGGTGGTGCTAAAGAATGGGAAGATGGCTTGCTTCTTT
The DNA here is from genome assembly GCA_035353695.1 of Prolixibacteraceae bacterium. Lineage (GTDB taxonomy): Bacteria > Bacteroidota > Bacteroidia > Bacteroidales > Prolixibacteraceae > CAYMTR01. The sequence continues at coordinate 3,372 of DAOQAB010000036.1, read as the reverse complement.
ATAGCCGACCAAAAGTCACCTTTTTACCAGTCGCCGGCATTTACCAAAGTATTGGCATGGGTCCAAAAGAATCCCAATCGCTGCAAGATGAAAGAAGAGAAAGATAAGCTGAGCATGACCTTCGACAAAATCAAAAGTGTTGGCAAAGCCAAATCGCTTTTGACAGAAATGGGTTAAACCGACTACTCATTTCATTCTCCACAATCAATCCACCCAATACGATCGGATAATATCCCTGTAACATCCTGTCAGTTTTTGGATCTTTATTGGCGATTGCCTTACCAGAAATCAAACATTTTCTGCTTTTTTGCTACATTTGAACAATTCACAAGAACAATAAAGCAACGACAAATCCGGATCGGCATGACGGGTGAACACAAATTCCGAAGAAAAATAAAAGTAATGGATGCTACGGCCATCGTGATCGGGTCGATGATCGGTTCCGGGGTATTTATTGTTTCGAGCGACATTGCCCGTGGACTTGGTTCCCCTGGATGGTTGTTGCTGGTATGGCTTATCAGCGGATTACTCACCGTGTTTGCCGCCGTCAGCTATGGAGAACTGGCTTCGCTGATTCCCGATGCCGGAGGACAATACGTGTATCTTCGCGAAATTTACAATCCACTGATTGGCTTCCTCTTCGGATGGGCACTATTCATGGTTATACAAGCCGGTTCGATTGCTGCGGTCAGCATGGCCTTCGGAAAATTCCTGGGAGTAATCTTTCCCTGGTTTTCAGAATCGCATACCCTTTTCAGCCTTGGATTGATCAAGTTTAACACGGTTCATATAGCCGCTATCACCTCGGTTATTTTTCTCACCTGGCTCAACACCCGTGGCATTGTCGCCGGTAAACTGGTTCAAAATCTCTTCTCGGTTGTCAAAGTTGGAATTCTCCTTTTCTTCATTTTTGCCGGAATCTTTTTCGCCCGCAATTTCGACGCCATCCAATCGAACTGGCACCACTTCTGGGAAGCATCGAAAGTTGCAGGTAATGGCTCTGTTGCCCTTCATGGCTGGCCACTGGTTGCTGCCATTGGAACCTCGATGGTTGGGGCGCTCTTTGCCCTCGACGGCTGGAACAACATCACTTTCACCGCCGCAGAAACCCGTAATCCGAAACGGACTATTCCCCTCAGCCTTATTTACGGATCGCTGACCGTGGCAATCCTGTACTTCTTCACCAATGTGGTTTACCTGATGGCTCTTCCCCTCAACGGTACTCCCGATGGCCTGACTGTCTTTCAGCGTGGAATCAGCTTCGCCACCGACGACCGTATTGGCACCGCCAGTATGGAAGGAATCTTTGGAGGTTACGCCGCCCTGATCATGGCTTTTTTTGTAGTGATTTCTACGTTTGGGTGCAACAACGGCATGGTGCTTTCGGGCGCCAGGGTTTACTACGCCATGGCCAAAGACAATCTCTTTTTCAAAAGTACAGGAAAACTGAACAAGCACGGCGTCCCTGCCAACGGGCTGATATTACAATGTATATGGACTGTTTTGCTATGCCTTTCGGGAACCTACGGAAATCTGCTGGACTATGTAATTGCTACTGTGTTGCTGTTTTATATGCTTTCCATTGCCGGGGTTTTCATCATGCGCAAGCGATATCCCGATGCCAAACGAAAATACAAAGCGTTCGGGTATCCGGTGATACCAGCAATCTACATCATCTGCACGCTCTTCATTAATATCCTGTTACTTATTTATAAGCCGTCGTACACCTGGCCGGGATTGGCGATTGTGCTTTCCGGTGTGCCGGTCTATTTTATCTGGAAGAAGATAAACCAGAAACAAATGACAAATCCCAAATAACAAGCAACAAAATCCAAATGACAAAATCCAAATGACAAAATCCAAATAACAAATCCCTTATTTTCCGATTAATGCAAAATGGTGATTTTTCCGTTTTTGAGAATCTGACCCGAGGTGGATACTTTGTAAAAATAGAGCCCGTTCTCAACGGATTTCATATCAACATCCTGTTTGGCAGAGTAACAGGTTTGGCAAAGCACCCGATTACCACCCAATGAATAGAGTTCAAAGGTTACCGGATTCTGATAGTCATTGGTTTCAACAACAATTTTATCGGATGCCGGATTGGGGTAAACCGTTACATTCCTTGCATTTGACAGTGTTTCAACACCGGTGAAAACGAACGGGGTACCCCAGGTTTCTGAACCTTTCTTATAATAAACTAAGATGTTGTCGTATGAATCACAACCATTGATTCCAGTATCTTCATAATAACCACCACCCAGTCCTCTCAAATAGTAGCTGTTACCTCCTCCATCAAATATCAACATCTCCCAACAATCTTCATCCTGTCTTGTCATAGGCAACTGATAAACATATTTCACATCCCCCTCACCATAACCCGACTGAATATTCATTTTTAAAAAGTCACCATCTTTATCTATGATTGGTTCACCCGATAGAATATCAAACTCAGGATTAGCCCGAATTACAGATTTAATTGTATCATGAACACAAGTCAAAACATTTGCTCCATCTGCCCAATTGGTTTCACGCTCTTCGTGATCAATCAGGTAAACTATTGAATCAGCGTAATCGGCACGCTCCAGGTAAGTATTTATTATTTTTTTTATTCTATTTGTACCATTGCTCACACCACATTGAATAATACTATTTTTAATATGAAGTACATCGCCGGGCTGAAAATCGAATACATCAAACCACGTAAGGTTTTGGATACCCAATTTAGGATTGTCAATGCCCACAAGTGTATAAGAGTTGAACAGAAGTAAAAATTCATATTCAGATTGCCAATTGGGAAACTGGTTAAAATTTGGGGATAGTACCCAGCCAAAGTTTTTACTGATTTTGGCAGACACATCGTTGTAAGGATGATTCAGCATTGCTCCGATCGAATCAAAAACCTGGAAACGAATTGTTTTAACCGAATCGACCAACCCCAAAACAACTGCGGTATCGTACGCAACGACTTCTGCAGTAATCAAAATCGAATCCAATTTTTGGTAGGCAATCCAATTGTCATTCAGCTTAGCCTGGGTTTTTATCACAATTGAATCATTCTCACGATTGAAATAGATATTCGTCCCGTCCTTTCTGATAATAATTTTGCTACCTGCCCATGAAGGCTGATAAGGTGATAAACATTCGTAGTAATCATCTTGGTTGGAAATTCGATCGACACATCTATTGGGATATAAAATCGAATCACCGTTGAAATAAACCGAGTCGATGCGTAAAAACTGCAAAGCACTGCCTGTTGCGGTAAAATAACTGATCCTACCCGAATTAACCGTTTGAAAATTTTGAGCACAAAGAATGTTACAACTCCATAGAAGTAAGAGAATACTGAAAAGGATATTTTTCTTCATTACC
>DAOQAB010000035.1:0-32036 GCA_035353695.1 Prolixibacteraceae bacterium | reverse complement strand
ACGATCAACGGTTTTCAAGACCGCCGCAATCGACCACTCTGCCATCTCTCCAGTAAGAAATCGGTGATCATAAACCGTCTTTTCCCAGTTTCCGTAAGGGCCAGACTTGTTGTCATCACTGAAAAACCTGCATTTTTATCCTACTTTTCAAATGCGATGCAAAAATAGATGTTTTTTTTATTCTCCCAAATATTCCCAAATTTATTTTGGGTAGGTTTAAAACCATTTTTTCAGGTGCTGTGAATGCTTTCAAAAAATTGATGTTCAATCATGTCCTTTTTTTCACCGCATGGAGACTTTTTGCATGGTTTTATCTTATCGGTTGATTGATAGTGTTTAAGATGATTTCTTTGTAGTTTTATCAGTTTGATTTGCGGGGAAGGATATTCTGAACCCCCTTATTTTATTGAGTTAGTGGCGTTTTTTTATTGTTAAAATTTGTAAAACTCGCTAAAAACAATAAATTTGTGTAGTTAACGTAGTTTATAACCTTTAAATCTCAACTTATGAATAAAGCTCAATTAATCGATGCCATTGCTGATAAAGCTGGCCTGACCAAAGCAGATGCAAAAAAATCCCTTGATGCATTTATTGATGCTACAAGTGAAGCTTTGAAAAGCGGTGATCGTGTCGCTTTAGTAGGATTTGGTTCGTTTTCGGTTGCAAAGAGAAGTGCAAGAACTGGTCGTAACCCTCAAACCGGCAAAGAAATTGATATCCCAGCAAAAGCTGTTGTAAAATTTAAACCAGGAAGCGAATTAGCCGAGAGTCTATAATCGTGCCTTAACAAAAAACTCGAAGGGTGTGTCATTGTTTGAAACACCCTTTTTTATTTTTGTGGTCCAACAGTTTATACTTTTTTGCTTATTATTGAAAATCATTCTGAATGAATCAAGAGTTAATCCATTATCTGTCAAATTTTATCTCCGACGAAAGGTTTGCCCTTTTTGAACAAGTGTTGATGCAACGGACCCGTTACATAACAGTCGTTCTCGAAGATATTTTTCAAAGCCATAATGCCAGTGCGGTTTTAAGAACGTGTGATTGCTTTGGGGTACAGGATGTTCATATTATTGAAAACCGGAACAAATTCAATGAAAATATCCGTGTTACGCGAGGTTCTGATCAATGGCTCAGTATGTATTATTATAACCAGCAACCCGACAATACGTTATCGGCGATTCAGTCTTTAAAGGAGGATGGGTATAAAATCGTGGCTACTTCTCCACATAGTAACGATGTCGATCTTGCTGATTTCGACTTAACTTCAGGGAAAATTGCCCTTGTGTTTGGAACTGAAAAAAGAGGTATTTCGGAAGTGGTAAAGCACCATGCCGATTCGTTTCTTAAAATTCCTATGCAGGGATTTACCGAAAGTTTAAATATCTCGGTTTCGGTTGCCATCATTCTTCATTATTTGACCAAAGAGTTGAGAAATAAGTCGATAAATTGGAAATTAACCGATCAGGAAAGGGAATTATTACTGATAGAGTGGTTAAGAAAAAGCATAAAAAGTGGCGATTTGCTCATAAAAAATTTTGGGCAAGTGATAAATGTTTAATTTTTAAGTTACTTTTATTGCAATTTTTAACGAAACAATAATTTGCTTTAACCCTGAATTGTAATTATGAACTGTTTAATTATCGATGATGATAAGCTGTCAAGGACTTTGTTAGAGAAATTCGTAGAGCGAACAGAATATATTGACCAATATTATTCATTTCCCGGGGCCATTGAAGCCATCAATTTCATAAAAAAAGGGGAACATGAAATTGATTTAATTTTTCTCGATATTGAAATGCCCGATATGAACGGTGTTGAGTTCATGCAGTCGCTGGGTGATCATCTTGTTCAAATTATTGTTGTCTCTTCGAAAGAGAAATATGCCCTCGATGCGATCGAATATAATGTGACTGACTATCTGTTAAAGCCTGTTACTTATTTCCGGTTTTTGAAGGCAACCGAGAAAGCGATGTCGCGGTTGAGGGATGAGATGCTCCCTGCATCCAATTCCAAAAATGACTTTTTTATCCGGAACAATGCCAATCTGATCAGGCTTTGCTACGATGATATTATTTGGATTGAAGCCCTTGAAAATTATATCGTTGTCTATACTTTTAATGACAAGTTCACCATTCATTTTACCATGAAATCGGTCATGGATCAACTTCCTACGGATAAGTTTTTCAGGATTCACCGGTCATTCATTGTGAATCGGAGCCGGATTGACGTTATTAAAATGAATACCATTGAGGTAAAAGTAAAAGAAGGCCGTCAGTCATTGCCCATCGGAAAATCGTACAGGGAGTTGTTACTCAAGGAAATAAATCTTTTAAGTAAATAGTGAATATTTTAGAAGGGTAATCTCTTTTTGTGTTTCTTGAAACATGAAAGGAGATTTTTTTTGTAGGTTTGGCTAATGCGCTAATAAAAAGTTTTTTGGGCATTGCGGCACGAAATTATCTTCATCAGGGTAACAAAACCAAATAAATAAGTAATTTTGCACCAACATTGGTTCCAAATTCAACGTAAAAATTGAATGGATCAAAAGGGAATACCGTGATTCAACCAAAGAAAATTCGGTAACAGTTCCCGCTGCTGTGATCTTTATAATTTTGAGGCATTATGCCACTGCGAAAGTTCCGAATACTACCGGAGCAGGATGGGAAGGCGCCTCAAAATGAAGTAAGTCAGAAGACCTGCCAATGAGTAATCGCTTTTGTAGCCTGCGGGAGAACAGGAAACGAGGCAGTTTATTCTGCTCGCTATTTCATACCACAAGCAACCAAAAGCAACATTTTCAATGATAAAAGGTACCCATGAAGTACATTGCTTTGATATTTGTTGCGATTTATCTTTTTGTTACTCCGTCTTTTGCTCAGTTAGTTTCTGAGATGGTTGAGTATCATCCTGCACCAGGACAGCTAGTCAATACCGATGAGGCCGGAAGTGTTCGTGCGGCCCGTTCGGTTATCGGATCCCTCAATGGTTTGGTCTCCCTGGGTGCCTATGGTGGAAGTGTCGTCTACAAGTTTAACCAGCCAGTAGTAAACGATCAGAACAATCCTTACGGGGTCGATTTTGTTATTTTCGGTAATCCGCAGTCCGATTGGGCCGAACCGGGTATTGTCATGGTCATGAAAGATGAAAATCAGAATGGCCTGGCCGATGATCACTGGTATGAACTGGCCGGAAGTGATTACTATTTCTCCTCAACCAATCATCATTTTTCTGTTTCCTACTATCCTTCTGTATCCGGAGGTGATATTCCTTGGATTTCTTCCGATTCGGCTAGCGGTTATGTTTGCAGCAACAGTTTTCATAAGCAAAATTATTATCCTTCTTCCGATTTCTTTCGTGACGATATCTCTGAAAAGATTTCTTTTTCGGGAACACGTATCGATAGTGAGATGGATTTTTCAAATCCTTCCTATATCAAATCGTACCAGAGGAAATTTGGGTATGCCGACAATATCCTGAGAAAAAATTCGGATTATGTGTTGCCAGATAATCCTTATACCCAAGTTGTTGAAGGGTGTGGTGGCGATGCTATGGACATTGGCTGGGCCGTGGACGAGAACGGAAAATATGTCGATCTGGATCAGATTGATTTTGTCAAAATTTATTGTGGTGTATTAGCCAATGCGGGTTGGATGGGGGAGATCTCAACGGAAATTTGCGGCATTGCCGATGTTCCAGCCAATCTGGCTATTAACGGCGAAACGGAGTGCATTGCGATTAGCTATCTTCCCCGTCAATTGGTGTCGGGTGTCGATTATTCTTTGGAAGCAACGGCTTTTCAGAATGGAAGAATCGTAAAGGATCGTAAAATAAAATGGACCGTAGATGACGAATCGGTGGCTTCGATCGATGAGCAAGGTAAAATACGGACAACCAAAAGTGGCGCATTAACAATTAAAGCTTTTCTGGAAGATCACCCTTCGGTTACGGCATCACTCTCTGCGGAGGTGATAACACCTTCGTCTCTTGTAATTAATATAGAATCAACATCCATCCGAATTGATGAAGAGGAGCTTGTTGGTGTACAGGTTAAAGATCTTTCTCTAAACGTTCTGTCGGGACTGGATGTCGGCTGGAAGGTGGGTGATGGGAATATTCTTTCATTGGTCGATAAAAACGGAAAAAAATATATCAAAGGGTTACAGGAAGGATCTTCGGTATTGGAAGTTTATTTAAAAGATAAACCAGAAGTCCGAACATCATTAACCATCAGTGTATTGCCGGAGTCATCCCAGAAGAATGTTTTTATCACGGTAAAAGATGAAAATTCAACCATTATCCCCCGAAATCAGTATGAAGTGAAATGCTTTAGCCTGAATTCTTTCGTCGATAGGGCCAATGGTAATTATGATATTCAGTCAGTTCCGGGGATTACTGTTGCGCACGCAGTTGCTCAGGCTTTTGTCTCAGCAGGTCTTTCTGGCGATTTTCGTTTCCGTGACGATGAAAAAGGGTCCGGTAATTTGTATATCTGGAAGGTGCCAAAAGGAGATGTGTCGAATGTCGAATATCTTTATGGCTATGGAGGTTCTGTTGCCACAACTGCTTTTTCAAAATGTTGGATTGTTCTGCTGAACAATCAGCAGGTTGTTTCTGGCCTTGATCGGCAGTCGGTAAAAAATGGCGATGAACTGATTGTTTACCATGTACCCAACATTGCCGGAGAGTGGAAAGTGTCGTGTTCCATTGCTAATAGCCATGAACTTCAGGTAAACGATACCCTTGAGGTTTATTCAACCGAACTTACCTGTAGCCGGAATCAGGATGGGGAAATCCAGGTAAAAAACTCGTCTCCGCTAAAGAATCAATTAGTATGGGTGAATGATCAGGAAGCTTTTTTCAATGGTGGCCGGGTCTCTACCGATGAAGAGGGAATTGCTACCCTTCGGTTCAATCAACCGGGAATCAAAAATGTCAAAACTGGAATTGATGAAATGATTGTCAGTGTTTTACAATCTACTGGTTATTTTCCGTTACGTGATGTTTCCCCGATAAAAACTTGGCCTCAGCCAGCGAGTGAGTGGTTAAATATGGCTGTTCAAGGAGAATCCATCGTGTCGGTTTCCATTTTTGATTCTTCTCAGCGACGACTTTTCTCAAAAGAAGTGAACCGGGAGGATACGTTTTCATTTTCAGTGGCAGGCTTGAATCCGGGTCTTTATATCCTTCAGGTGACAACCGAACAAGGCATTTTGAACCAAAAAATTCTTGTTCGATGAATTTGTCAATTTTTCGGAGAATCTTTTTTTTTACCTCGATTATCGCTTCCTCGTTGAGTGGGTATTCCCAGTCGTTGCACGATACAATTAGCATTAAAGAAATACATATCAAAGGGAACCGGGTTTTTAAGAAAGAAGAGGCTGGGCTGAAAATCACGAAGGTCGATTCGCTGGTAATGATCGATAAAATAACCGTTTCGCTTTCGGATATTCTTTCTCAAAATACCACGGTGTTTATCAAAGATCATGGGAGAGGAGCGATGGCTACGGCATCGTTCAGAGGCACAGCGCCGTCACATACCCAGGTGTTTTGGAATGGAATAACCATCAACTCGCCGATGCTCGGAATGACCGATTTTTCATTGATCCCGGCTTTCATTATCGACGACCTGGAGCTGAACCATGGAGCTGCTTCACTTTCGGAAGCAAGCGGGGGACTTGGTGGTAGCATTGATATAAAAAACATGCCCGAATGGAACAACCGTCTTTCGGTGAAGTATTTCCAGGGAATTGGCAGTTTTTCTACGTATGATGAATTCTTTCAGTTAAATGCCGGAAGTAAAACGTTTCAGTCGAAAACCCGTTTGTATACCAACTATTCTAAAAACGATTACGAGTATATAAACAAGGCCATACTGGAACGTCCGTTGGTTCGGAACGAGAACGCCGATTACATGAAAAAAGGTTTTACCCAGGAATTTTATTTCCGGCCTTCAGAAAATAATGTATTGACGGTTAAGGCCTGGGGACAAATCTCGAGCCGGTCGTTGCCTTCGGTTATGAGTTATGAGGGCGACGATCAGTCCAATCTGAACGACCAGATTGATTCTACGTTGAAAATTTCAGCGGACTGGGCTTACTACAAGGGAAAGGCGAAGCTCAGTGTTCGGAGTGGAGTCGATTATCAAAACACCAATTATACGCTCACCAATCGTATCAGCGGGCTTGGAATGCAACCAGCAATCAATTCGAAGAGCCGTTCAATTTGCTGGTACAATCATATCAGTTTGGAGAACCGTTTTTTCGATAAGATTTCGTATAAAACGTCATTCGATTTCAACCATTTTGATGTGAGCAGCTTTGAAGAGGTTCAGAAGACCGGTTATGAGCGTGTCCGAAACGATTTTTCGGCTTTTGGAGGAATTTATTATAACTGCTTATCGTGGCTGAATGTTTCGCTCGTTTTGCGGGACGAATATATTGAAAAAGAGCTTTCTCCTTTGATGTTTAATCTCGGGGTTAGCATTCAGCCATTGAAAGAGCGTCAATTGATCCTGAAAGCCGATATTTCGAGAAACTATCACCAACCCTCGTTGAATGATTTGTATTGGCAACCCGGAGGTAATCCCGACCTTTTGCCCGAGGAAAGTTATACCGGCGAGTTTACGGTGCAACACCGTCTGGATATAGACCATCTGGAGCTGGAACAGGAGGTGACACCCTATTTTTCGACGATAAACGATTGGATTATCTGGCTGCCATCTTTTCAGGGATACTGGCAACCTTTTAATTTGAAAAAAGTGAAATCGTTTGGGTTGGAATATCATCTGAAACTGACAAAGCATATCGGAAAAGTTGAGTTTCAACTACACGGGAACTATGCTTTGACAAAGTCGCTGAACTATGGTGATCGGTTGTTCCTGGGCGACGGCTCTTATGGAAAGCAACTTCCATACATCCCTGTTCATTCGGGGAATTTGCTTCTTTCGGTTTCGTATCATGGTTATTATTTCCGGTTTCAGAATACTTCTTACAGCGAGCGATACACACTTACCAGCAATGAAGTTGGCTCAGTTGATGATTCTGAGGATATTGGCGCCGGTGTCAGTACCAGCCGTATGAACTGGTATTACCCCTATTTTATGAACAATCTCTCTTTTGGAAAGGATTTTACGATGAAACATTTCCTGTTAGGATTCGATTTCAAGATCAATAATTTGTTTGATGAAACCTATCGTTCGGTATTGGGACGTTATATGCCGGGAAGAAATTACGAGCTGATGGTCAAACTTTCATACAACAGCCGATGAAGAAGATCTTGTTTTATATAGGCCTGTTTATTTCGATGCTTTCGTGCATGGATGATGATGCCGTTTACGAAAAAAACAAACTCGATCTTACGGCTGATGCTGATCTGCGGAACTATATTACGCATCAGCGGGGGCTTTTCATCGTCAACGAAGGCAACTTTATGTACGATAATGCGACTCTTTCCTATTATCTGATCGACTCGGCAAAAGTAATTAATAACATTTTTGAAAGGGTAAACGGTGTCCCTTTGGGCGATGTGGCTCATTCAATGGTTATCCGGAATGGATTGGGATATTTGGTCGTCAACAACAGTGGAAAAATTTATGTGATCGATATTTCTACCTTTAAAATTACCGGAAAGATTACCGGGTTCGTTTCTCCCCGGTATATTCACTTTTTGGACGATAACAAGGCGTATGTAACCGATTTGTATGCCAAGGCAATTACAATCGTGAACCCTCAAACCTTTCAGATAACCGGTTCAATTTCGGTTAATAACCATGAGTCTCAGTTTTATCAACATCCTACCGAGCAGATGGTACAGGTTGGAAAGAAGGTTTTTGTGAATTGCTGGTCGTACGATAATAAGATTCTGGTGATTGATTCTGAAAAAGATATGGTGATCGATTCTTTTGAAGTGATTAGCCAGCCCAAGGTAATGGTTGTTGATCGGTACAACAAGATATGGGTTTTATCCGATGGTGGTGCCGAAGGGAATCCATTCTCGTATGAACGTTCGGGGCTTACCCGGATCGATCCGGAAAGCGGGGAAATTGAAAAAGTCTTTCGTTTTGAACAGGATGATAATCCGACTTCTTTGAGTATGAACGGAACTGGAGATACACTTTTTGTGCTGAATCATCATGTCTGGAAAATGGCGGTTACGGCTTCCCGATTTCCTGATGTCCCTTTTTTGCGAAGTCCTTATGAATCAATTACCGGTGGATATTACAACCTGATTGTTGACCCCGTTTATTCCGACATCTATGTTAGCGATGCGGTTGACAATATTCAGCGAGGTTATGTTTACCGGTACTCTCAATCCGGAGTACCTATTGACACTTTTCAGACAGGGATTATTCCTGCGACTCTTTGCTTTAAACCATAGGATGAGGTTAGATTCCGGAATATTTGCTCAGTTGTTTGTCGTTGAATTTTTTGAAGGTGCCCTTTCTCATGTTGATCTCATAATGAGCGGGAATGGGGAGCAACTCGCCAACCTTTAAGGTGAAAAATAATTCCTTTAAATTTTTCATCTCATTTGTTACCGGAAAATCCAGATCAATGTCGGCTTCACCGTGTGGCGAGATTTTTAAGTTGTTGATAGGTAGTTCTCCCAGAACATTCCATTTTCCACCTCCCCGGGCATAAAGCCTGAAAGAGCTGGTAAGTTTAAAGTTTTCTCCAATTCGGAGGGTGTCGTCGTATGGATTGATGATTCTGGCCGTAGCAGTAAACCGGTTGTTGCTGATGTCGTGTTTTATTAGGTTGAAATTCAGGTTGTAATAGCATCTGAAATTGTCGGTTTTTTTTCCGTACCAAACCGATTTGTTCGTGACAATCCGGGTGCCGTCTTTAAATTGAAGGCTATCGGTAGTAAGTATGGCAACGTTTTCACCTTCAAGCATTTCGTCGTGACCCAGAATGTCGTATTGATTTCTCCGGTACAACCCGGAATTCAAATTCACTACGTTTTTATCTTGATTATAAAAGCCATAGAGAGAGGCTTTTTTCCATTCATCCTGAAAGATTACCTGACTGTTCCCGGTAAAATTCTTAATTATTTCAGCTTCGGTCTGGTTTCCTGAAAGACGATTGAGAAAAGAGAGTTTATGACTGAATGGGGTTTGTAGCACCACCAGAAGCGCGAGTACGATCACAAAATTGGTTGCTCCGGCAATGTAGACCCACTTTTTCCACTTTGGATTTTGGATGATGTATTTGGTACTCAGGATTATCATGGGAGCAATGGCAACTAAGGTCCAGTGAGCTTCAAAATCGCCTTTGATGATGGTTGAAATCAGGAAGAACGCAAAAATACCGATCCCCGAAAATTTAAGTCCTTTTTCCCAATCGTTATCGGTTTTTACGGAGGTCATTGCAAAAAGATAGAACCAGCCCAGAAAAGGCCCGGTTACCGCAAGTTCGCTGAAGATGTATTTCAAAATGACAGAGAAATGGAACTCTTTGTTGTGACCATCAATTAATTGAAACCTGATGGTTGGGAAATCATTGTCGATTTGCCAGAAAAAATGTGGCAAAAGATAAAGAATGGTGAAGATTGCTACCCACCAGAACGAAAATTTCTTCAGTTGTTTGATGTTCGATATCACAACAAAGCCCAACAGCAAGAACGCGTGGTACTTTGAATAAATCATTAGAGCGATGGCAAAGGCTAATAGGATTATGCTTTGCAGGTTGCTTTTCTGAAGGTACCGCGAATAAAGAAAGAAAAAGAGGATCGAAAAGAATAGTAATGGAGCATCGGGTGTGGCAATAAAACAATAGGGCAGAATGAGAACCACCGAATAGATTAAAGACCAGAATAGCAGGGCATCGGTCGAGTACCTTTTGATCATCTTCCAAAGGATGATCATAGAGAATGATGAAAGCGTGATGACTAAGAGCCTGATTCCGATTTCATTTTTCAGAAAAAACTGGCCAGCCAGAATCAGCCAGGCAATTAATGGCGGATGATCAAAATATCCGAACGAGGGATACTGGGAAAACAGCCAGTAATAAGCCTCATCGAAGTGAAGTTCCAGTCGGGTGGCTAAAAGAATATTTATTCCGGTAAAAATTACTAAACCAGCTAAAAAGATGGATGTGTCTTTCGTCTTTCGGCGGAACTCGGTTTTCATGGTTTTTGATTTAGCGGTAAAGCTATAAAATTCATTGTTTTGTTAAACTTCCGAAAGAACCTTTTATTGTAAAAAAACCGTGCGTTTATGGAATTGGGGACTGGTTTTTTGTTGTGCCCGGCAAAACCAATCAGAATTTATTGAGTTCTTCGTACAGTTGTTGCACGGGGAGCCCCATCACATTGAAATAAGATCCGTCGATTTTTTCGATCGCAACCAAACCGATCCATTCCTGAATGCCATAGGCTCCCGCTTTGTCGTAGGGCCGATAGTTGTTGATGTAATATTCGATTTCTTCGTTTGAAAGAGGTTTGAACAACACGTTGGTTTCGGAGGTGAAAACCTTCTTTTTCTCTTTTGAAAGGAGGCAAACACCGGTAATTACCTGGTGCCATTGGCCCGAAAGTTTTTGCAGCATTTCGAATGCTTCTTCGTAATTGCCAGGTTTCCCAAGCACTTCCCCGTTGATGTAAACAATGGTGTCGGCCGTAATGATGACGGTTTGGTTGTCGATCTCATCGATAAAAGGATCGGCTTTCTTTTCTGCAATGAAAGACGCAATATCTTTTCCGCAAAGGGATTGGGGAAAACTTTCATCAACATCGTGGATTAGAACCTCGAAGTCGAGCCCCATTTCTTTCAGTAATGAATTTCGGCGTGGCGATTTGGATGCCAGGATGATTTTAGTTCCTTTAAGATTTTCAAAAAACATAGGGCTAATAGGATGATTGTTTAAACTGAGAGGAGTGATTCCATTTACCCTGGGCACGCAGAACCTGTTCGATTACGTCGCGAACACACCCTTCGCCTCCATTCCGATCCGAGATGTACTTCGAAACCAGTTTAACTTCGGTTACTGCATCGGCAGGGCAGGTTGGGATACCCGACAATTCCAGAAGTTCAAGATCGGGAAGATCATCACCCATGCAGAGGATGGAATCGGTTGATAAATTGTTCTTTAAAAGAAAGTCGTTGAAACAATCGATTTTTTCCTTCACCCCAATGTAGTTGAATTTTACGCCTAGGTTTTGGTATCTTTTCCTGATATTTTCATTCTTTCCACCAGAGATAATGGCAATCGGATATCCTTCAGTTATTGCGTTCCGGATGGCATAACCATCCTTGACGTTGGCTGTTCGCATGGGTTCTCCCTCTTCGTTCAACGGAGAGAAATCTTTTGATAATACTCCGTCTACATCAAAAACAAATGCTTTAACGTTTAATAATTCTTCTTTGAAAAAGGCCATTTCTGTTCTGTTTTTTTTTTGATTTTGTTATATTGACAACCAGTTGTTTATTCTGTTTCTGCAAGGATTATTTCTTTTGAAATTCGTAGATGTTTTCACTCAAGATGCGGTAGAGTGCTGCCCGTTGAGGATCGTTACGGAGCATATTTAAATGCTCGTTAATGGTGTTCTGATCGTTTCGGACGGCAGGCCCCGTTTGGGCTTCTTTGGGCGACAGGTACTGTGCTTTTGCAATGGTTTCGTTGATCAATGGCTGTAAAATGCTGAAAGGTAGCTTTTTCTCCCCAACAATTTCATCGGCAACGGCCAACAGGTGATTCACAAAGTTGTTGGCAAAAATCGCTGCCAGATGGAGCTGTTTCCGTTGTTCCGAATTGATAATTCGTACGTCTTTTGAAATCAATGAAGCTAAATCGACCAGTTTTTGTTGGTTTTCGGCATTGTTTGCTTCGATACAGAACGGGATAACCGAAAAATCAACGGCTCTAAATTTCGAGAAGGTTTGTAATGGATAGAGGACACCGTAATTTTCGGAAAATGGTTTCAAAACCTCCATGTCGACACTCCCGGCTGTATGAACAATGAGTTTGTTGTTGAACTGAATCTTTTTTAGCAACTCTTCAATCACCGAATCGCTGACCGATACAAGGTAGATATCAGCCTCAGTGGTGATTTTTTCGGGAGCCGTTACATAGCTGCAGCCAACCAATCTCCCCAGGGTAAGCGCTGATGTAATCGTCCGGCTATAGACCTGAATAATTTCAGCTCCTTGATTGTGAAGCTCGAGTGAAATTCTGGTGCCAAGGTTTCCTGCACCAATGATCGCAATTTTTTGCTTCATCCTTTCTTTTTTCGGCAAATATACTTTAATGAAACGAGCATGTTTGCACGAAAACACAAACTTGCATGAAAATATCCACATGCGAGTTCCCTGCCTGCCGGACAGGCTGGCATCCGTCAACTTAAGAACAAATTATTTGCGGATGAAAATTACACTCGTTTTTAAGAATGGATAATTTTTGAAGAACGTGATAGTAACTTCATCTTGTCGTTTGATGTTTTCGGTTTGTTGTGTTTTCTGAAAATTGGATGGTGTTTCTGAATTTTTCGGTTTTTAAATTTGATTAATTCGTTTATAATTGGTGTGAAATTAGGATACAACCATTATTTTTACTAAAAGATTGATTTGAAAACCGGATTCATCTATTTCTTTGACTAGTAGTGAAGGAGAATAAACAAGTAGTTGTTTTTGTTTCCCCCGAACTGGAAAAAGAAAAAAGGGATTAACGCTGATTTTTATGAGATTGAATTTTGCACGACATATACACATCTTACCTCATTCTAAAGATAATCCTGAAAAGAAGGTCGTAATGTGGCTTTTCCTTTTCGCATTTGTCGTGCAGCAATCATTCGCACAGCCACTTACTGTGGATGCCGATTTCAACTCCCTCGCTTTTCTGGAAGCAAACCGAACCGTTGTTGTCGATAAAGGGGATAAGGGTTTTAGCCAGGGTTCAGTCCATCGGTTTGATCGGGTTCTGACTCGGAATGGACGAACGGTTTATGGTTTATTGACCATTGAAACCATAAATAATGCTTCAATCCTGAATTTTGACGACGATCAGACATTTGGCGTTCCCGACAGGTTTCAACCAGTACTAAGTTTTGTGAACGGCAACGGAGGATTTGTTGTCTATAACCTTCATTTTTATGATTCTCAAACCAATGAGGATGTTTTTCTCAATAATTTCAGCATCACCGGTATCGATCTGGATGGATTTAGTGAGTCGAACAGAGAGTTTGTTGAATTGGGGGGGTATTTCAGTTACGAGGTCAACGATCAGACGAAACTGGAGATAAGCCATGATAAATCGACTGGTAGGTCACGTTTTCTGGGAAAGGCAGGTCATTTGTCCGGGATGGGGTTTGATAATTCCTGCTCCTTTATTCTCCATTATAGCAATTATACCAATTCCATCTCTTTTGCATTAGGGCAGACCGGTAAAAGTTCAGAAACTGACTATTCGCTTCAGTTTGGCAATTTTGGGGGAAGTTTCAGCTCTCCGGTTGTTTCTCTCAACCCATTAATGGTGGCTACCGATGATGCAGGTATCCCTGTGAATTCCAATGTTGGTGGAAAAGTGATTGAAAATGTGTTGAGTAATGACTTCTTTAACGGATCACCCGTAACGACTTCGCTGGCTGCTATTTCGTTGACCAAAGCGGCCGCTCATTCCGGTGTTTCTTTGAATACAACAACCGGTGCGGTTTCGGTTGCTCCAGGAACTCCAGCAGGAAGTTATTCGTTAGAATATCAGGTTTGTATGTCATCTACTCCTTCGGGAAGATGTGATAAGGCTGAGGTTCAGGTGAAAGTTTTGAAAGCGGATCTCTCGGTGTTATTGGCTTGTTCTTCTGATACCGTTGTTGCCGGGCAAAATTTGAAATACACGGTTGTCGCTTCCAATAACGGGCCAACAATGGCACAGAATGTCAAGGTAACAGATGTCCTGCCTGCAGGCCTCAGTTTCTTTAGTGAGAAAACAACAACCGGGATTTGGGGTGATTCGGTTTGGACGATTGGGGATATGAATTCCTTACAATCCGATACGTTGCAGTTGGTTGTCCGCGTGGCCAGTAATTGCACTGGCAGCCTGTTAAATGTTGCAAAAATTAGCAGTTCCTCGACGTACGATTCCGATCTGACCAATAATTTCGCTTCAATCCAAACGGTCGTAGCTACTTCGGCCGATCTTTCAATAAAAAATGAAGATTCAGCCGATCCGGTAAGTGCTGGTGGAAATATTACATACACTATTTCGGTGACCAACAACGGATCCAGTGATGCATTGAATGTAACGGTGAATGACGTTCTTCCCAGTGGAATCTCTCTTATTTCATCAACTTGTTCTGTTGGTACATGGTCTGCGCCTGTTTGGAATATTGGAACATTGAAGAGCGGGGCATCGGCAACGATGGCGGTATTGGCAAAAGTTAAAAGCGGTGTTTCAGGAGTATTGAAAAATGAAGCCTCGGTAAGTAGTTCCACTTTCGATCCCAATAACGGCAATAACCGTGTGACAAGGGTTACAACCATTACCGCGTTGGCTGACATAAGCATAACCGGAACGGTAAATAATGATACAATTGTTGCCGGAGGAGTCGTTAACTATGTGTTCAATATAAAAAACAGTGGGCCGGGCGATGTTCAATCTGTTCAGGTTTTTGATACAATCCCTTCTGAAATTCAATTTGTTCAATATAGTTTCGATAAAGGGGCAAACTGGAGTTCCTGGAGTTCTCCCTGTGTGATTAATTCCCTGAAGGCGGGTGATAGCATAACGATTCAAATGTTGGCAACTGTGTTAACGAGCGCGGTTCATCATTCAGTTGTTCCTAATTCTATGGCAATTGGATGTGCGACTCCCGATCCCAATTATTCCAACAATCGTCAGTCTGTATCGTTTGTTGTTTCAAGAGAATCCGATTTGTCGGTCGGTTTGACCGGGTCATCGGCGGTGATTGCCGGTGAGGAAGTTTCTTTTTTGATTTCGGTTGTCAATAATGGCCCCGGTAATTCCGATGCCGTCTTAATTGCCGATACCCTTTCGCCGGTCATAACCAATACGGTATATTCGTTGGATAATGGAAATACCTGGAATGAATGGAAAAATAGCATTTCTCTTTCTGGGTTAAACTACCCTGGCTCATGCAATGTGCTGATCAAGGGTGATGTATCACCTGATTTTACCGGAGAATTGTTGTCGAAGGTTTCTGTTTTGCCTTCAACCGTCGACAACAATCTGACGAACAATTATTCAACCATCACCAGTGTGATATCCAACGAGGCTGACCTGGTTTTGTCGGCAACCGAAACGGTATTTCCGATACTGAAAGGTGGCCAGGTTACCTATTCGGTCTCTGTGTTCAACCGGGGACCAAGCGATGCTGTCGATGTGGTTCTTACCGATCATTTTAATCCGTCCTTGTTCTCCAACGTAACTTACTATGATGGCAAAAACTGGATTGCCTGGACGGGAACGTTGAATTTAGGAACACTGAAAAGTAATTCGGTGAAGAATATTCGTTTATCCGCTACGTTGTCAGGCAGTGCCGGTAGTCCGGTTGAGAATACCGTGTCGGTTGTCTCGTCGGTGAGCGATTCTTCGATGCTGAATAATAGTCAAACGATAAAAACCCCTCTTGGAAAAATTGCCGATATTTCGGTGGTGAGAACGATTCCGTCGGTTATTGCTGCCGGAGAACAATTGGTCTCTTCAATCGTTGTCACCAACAATAGTTCGGATACCGGAGTGAGCGATGTTACGCTTACCAATTTTCCGGATGGCTCAAGGCTTTCGGATGTAAGTTATTCCATCGATGGAGGAGTGACCTGGAAAAGTTGGGATGGTGTGCTGAATATTGGAACGCTGGGTTTTGGAAAGAACACAACCATTGCGATGAGGGGAACTGTACTTGCCAATGCGCAAGGAACAATTAACGATAGCGTTTGGGTAAGTTGTAATACTCCCGATCAGTCGATGACCAACAATGTGGTTGAGTCAACGGTCTCGATTCACTCTTCGTCGGATATTTCGGTGGTAAAAACAATACTGACATCAAAGAGTAATATCGTTGAAGGCTCTTCGATTAAATATCTTTTGACCTATACAAATGAAGGGCCGGGTGATGCAGCCGGTTTTACGGTAGCCGATATGCCCGCCGATGGTCTCTCGAACCTTAAAATTTATGAAAATTCATCGGAATACATTCCCTGGAGTGGTTCAACGGTAGTAGGAACGGTTGTTGCTGGTGGTTCTGGTTCTTTGGTTGTGACGGGAACCGTTGGTTCTGTCGCAACCGTTTCCAACACGGCGACCGTAACCAGTAATGCAGATGACCCTAATTCAGCAAACAACTCTTCGCAGGTTGTTGCGGCAGTTACTAAGAAAGCCGATCTCCGGATCGCGGTTTCGGAAATGGCAAACCCGCTGGTTGCTGGTGAGACTTTCCAGTATGCGCTAATTGTTTCGAATAGCGGGCCTTCTGTTGCCCAGAACATCACCGTTTCGCATGTATTGCCCGTTTCTCTTCAAAATGCCCAGTATAGTGTTAACAACGGGTTAAGCTGGGATAACTGGGGCGGCACCTACCTTTTGTCTTCGCTCTCTTCCGGAAATCAATTCAAGGTATTGATGAAGGCTAAAGTGAAAAGCGATGTTGCGAATGGTTCGTTCGTGAGCTTTTCTGCTACTGTTGGGAGTACAATCGCTGATCCCGAATCGCAGAATAATACAAACGAAATTACAGTTTCGGTAGAGTCGAGATCCGACCTGTTGGTAAAACTTTATGCCGATAAGAAAAATCAGGATATAGGAGGGCTGGTGAAGTTTACCTTGATGGCTAAAAATAATGGGCCATCAAAAGCTTCTTCGGTTTTGGTTAGCTATCCGTTGCCCTCTGGATTTAGATATATTTCTGATAACGGAAATGGTACATACAATCCTGAATCGGGAGTATGGACTGTTGGTCCCATTGTTAGTTCCTATTCCTATCAGTTGGAAATGGTGGCCAGGGTTTTATCAAATGGAAGTTATTATCTCTTTTCAACGATTGATGGAGAGGGGAAAGATCCGGATTATTCCAATAACACTTTAATATTGGATTTTAAACCAGATGCTGAAGCGGTTTATTCGGTAGCTGCCCCTAAAAATGTCGACCTTTATCGTAAAGGAGAGGTTTTAGCCACGGTGACCGATGAAGATGTAAGTGTTGAATCAGCGGTGGTGTCGGGTTCTTTGCCTTCTGGAGTTTACCTGAATTCGTCGAATGGTGAGATTTCAGTTTCAGATTCTTCCTTGCTGGTTGCCGGTAAATCGATCGTTACGATTACCACCACCGATTTTAAAGGTGGAGTTACCATTCAGTCGGTTGCGATAGAGTTTATTAAGGATTCAGAATCGGTATACACGGTAACCGATCCTCGCAATGAAAACGATTATGCAACCAACGAAGTGATTGCTTCGGTTCGTGATGAGGATGGGCCGTTTTCAGATATCCTTTTGATTTCAGGAACCATACCACCGGGAACTTCTTTTGATATCAAAACAGGAGCCATCATTGTGAGCAATCCGTTTTTGATTTCCGGAGGAAGTTATCCACTAACCATTTCAACCGTGGATAAAAAAGGTGGAAGAACAACGCAAACAATTAGTTTAGTGTTTATTAAAGATAATGAATCGGTTTATGCGGTGAATAGTCCGAAGCAGGTTGCCGAATATGAGAATGGCGACACTCTGGCTTCCGTGACAGATGCCGATGGAAGCATTATTTATGCCGAATTGGTTGCCCGCGTATTGCCTGAAGGTTCTGAACTGGATGCTCAAACTGGAGCTATCATGGTAACCAATCAATCGTTGTTGGTTGCCGGAAGTTATTGGGTCCGTATCAATACCAGTGATGAAGCTGGCGGAACCACATCCCAACTGGTAATGATAAAGATAAACAGTGGCTTGGCACCCGATTATACCATTGAGCTTTCACGAAATATAGATACTTATACGACGGGTGATTCCCTGGCATACCTAACTGATGCTTCTAAAATCACATCGGCCGTTTTGGTTTCAGGGACACTTCCCCCGGGAACAAGCCTGAACTCCGTTAATGGTACCATTTCGGTCACTAACTTGTCGAAACTGGCGGCTGGTTCATACTCTCCAACCATCAAAATCAATGGCGTGGCTACCGTTGTGGTGAATATTATTATTGATCCGGATATTGAATCGGTTTATAAAGTTGAACCGGCGAAAAACCTTTCAAAATATGTGAACGGTGATCTTTTGGCTTCGGTGAGCGATAAAGATGGGGCGATTGTTTCTGCCGTTATCCAATATGGAATCCTTCCGGCGGGTATGGAGTTGAACCGTGTTACCGGCGAAATAACGGTAGCCGATGCTTCGGAGCTGGTTTCGACGACCAATATCTTTCAAGTGAAGACAACCGATGAAACAGGCGGCATTACAAGCCAGTTGGTAACCATTTCGTTTGTTGCCACCGATTTGTCCATTACACAGACATGTTCTTCAGAAACCGCATTTTCAGGCGAAAACCTGGTTTATAAACTGACCGTTTCAAACAATGGAAATTATAGCGCACAGGGAGTAAAAGTAATTGATGTGTTGCCTTATGGACTTACCATTTCATCTTGTCAACCTTCTGTTGGAACATGGGATTCTCCGATTTGGGATATTGGGACCTTGTTGAAAGGGGCTTCTGTTACGTTGAATATGGAGGTGAAAATCAATAGTGGCTTTACCGGAACCATCACGAATTCTCCGACAATAACAAGTCTCACTTCGGACCCTGTTTCTGAAAACAATACTTCATCGGTCAGTACGGTGGTGACCTCACATGCTGCTCTTAAAATTTCGCTGGCATCGGATGTGGATACGGTTTTTGCCGGGAATCAGGTTACCTATTCCGTTACGGTTTTGAACAATGGCCCAAGCGATGCAAAAAATGTTTTGGTGACCGATCCGTTGCCATCGGGTGTGAGTTTTGTTTCAGCATCTGACGGAGGCTTTCTCTTTGGCAACAAAGTTCAATGGAATCTAGCCAATATGCCGGTGGGAAAGAATTATGAGTTTTCATTCACGATTGCTACAAACAGCAACATCGCTACTGGTTCTGTAATCTCCAATCAGGTTTCTTCATTGGCTAGTAATGCGACGGAAACAGCAACGAGTGAAGTAAGTAGTGTTTTTGTTGAAGTTCATTCCTTATTGACGATTCAGGAAAGTGCTTCATCGGCCATTGTTGTGGCAGGTGAGAACGTTACGTATACATTTACAGTCACCAACCAGGGGCCGAGTGATGCATCCAATTTGGTGATTACGGATGAAATCCCTTCTACCTTGACCTTTGTCAGCACTTCGGGTGGCGGTATCTTGAAAAATGGAATAGTTACCTGGAAACCAGCTTCTTTGTCTGCCGGTGCTGATTATACCTGCACATTAATCGTAAAAGTGAATGGAGATGTGCCCAACGGAACAATTATCACAAACCACTCATTGGTGAAAAGTGATGCTTCAGGGGAACCGGCTGAAAGTAATGTGGTAAGCGTCGAAGTTAAAACCCTGGCCGAACTTGAAATTGCAAAAATAGCTTCCTCCGGAACCGTTATTGCCGGCGATGAGTTAACGTATTTAATAACCGTTAAGAATGTTGGTAAAAGCGATGCCGTTAATGTTCTGGTTACCGATGAATTGCCATCGAATCTAACTTTTATCCGTGCTTCCGATGGCGGAACTTCCGATAGCGGGGTAGTGACATGGAACATCGACAAGCTGATTGGAGATGAAAGTCATTCTTTTACGTTGGTTGTGAAGGTGATGGATGATGTGGATGGCGGAACGGTAATTGCCAACAAAGCCAAAGTTACCAGCGATAATTCCGAAAAACCGGTTGAAAGCGACGTGGCAAATGTGTCGGTAGAATCCCAGGCAGTGGTGGAAATTCAGAAAACAGCTTCTGTTGAAGTTGTTCAGGCTGGCAATGAACTTACCTATTCGATCGCCATTACCAATCTGGGTCCCAGCGTTGCCAATCAGGTGTTGGTTTCCGATACATTACCTGCCGGTTTGACCTTTGTCGCTGCTTCCAATAGCGGGGTATTCCAGAATGGGGTTGTTCATTGGTCCGAAACCACGTTGGGTGTTGATTCGGTGAAAACCTATTCCTTATCGGTTCTTGTAAACAGTGAAGTGCAGAAAGGTGTCCAAATCAGTAATATGGCTTATGCCGAAAGTGACAATTCCAAAGGAAAATCAGCAAGCGGGGCAACCATTACTGTCGATGCTGTTTCGGATCTGGATATTACCTTAAGTGCACCATCCACCGTAATTGCTGGCGATCAGATTACGTATTCAATCCATCTATTCAACAATGGTCCCAATTCTGCGCCAAAGGTTCGAATATCCGATATTTTGCCCGATGGCGTCGTTTTTGTAAGCGCTTCAGGGAATGGAACTTTTAGCAACAAACAGGTTTTTTGGGATGTAACTTCTCTCTCGGTTGGGGAATCACAGGATTTTACATGGATCGTAAAGGCTGACGAAGGTTTATCCGAAGGTTATCAGATAACGAATATAGCTTCTGTAATTTCTGATAATAACGATGTTGCCATAGTTAGTAAGGAGGTTACGACAACCGTAAAAACTCTCTCTTTAAATGCGGAAGATGATGAAGGTTCGGTGGTTATAGGCTCGGAAGGTGGAATTGCTGTTGCAAATGTTTTAGCGAACGATCGGTTAAACAACCTATTGGTTGATATTTCGCAGGTTGGCATTTCCCTGGTCTCATCAACTTCTGAACTCATCACATTGGATTTGCAAAGCGGTGAGGTTTATGTCAACCCCGGGACTCCTGCGGGCAATTATGAGCTGGTCTACAAGATTTGTCTTCGTGATTTTTCCGACAGGTGTAGTGAAGCGACGGTGCATGTTTCTGTTTCAGCTTCTGTAATCAAGGCAAACGACGATGCCGGTGATATCTCTGACAATGAAGAAGGAGGAATTGCCATTGAAAATGTGGTTGAAAACGACTTACTGAACGGGAAAGCGATTGATTGGAATGATGTCGAAATTTCGCTGGTGACGCCGGCTTCTGTTTCCGGGATTCATTTGGACAGCGAGTCCGGAATGGTAACCGTGAATCCGGGAACATTGGTTGGAACGTATGAGCTGACTTATAAGGTTTGTGAAGCTCTGAACCCTTCCAATTGCGACGAAGCGGTGGCTGCTGTAACCGTTCAGCTTGCCAGCGATTGTGTGTTTCTGGTACCAACTGCTTTTTCGCCCAACGAGGATGGTGTTCACGACTATTTTCAAATTAAGTGCATTGAGAGGTATCCCAACGCTTCGATCGAAATATTTAACCGCTGGGGTAATTTGGTGTATAAAAAAGAGAAGTACGGAAATGTGTCTCAGTGGGGTGAAGCCGATGCCTGGTGGGGAGGATATTCGAACCGGAGCTTAAGTATGGGGAAGGAAAAGTTACCTACGGGAACTTATTTCTACATCTTAAAATTAAACAGCGGAGAGGAAGCTCCGGTTACCGGTACCGTTTTTTTGAACCGATAAATGGATGTTGAAGATTGGTAAAAACATATTGCATCGAAAAGCGGGGTTGGTTATACTGATCCTCCTGTTTGCTTCAAAATTCGTTTTGGGGCAGCAGGATCCTATGTATACCCAGTATATGTTCAATACCCAGACTTTTAACCCTGCATATGCCGGAACATGGAACAGCATTGGGTTTATGGCTCTTTCGCGTATGCAATGGGTGGGAATCGATGGCGCTCCTTCAACCCAGACTTTTTCCTTTCAGATGCCTTTGCAAAATCGAAATGTCGGGATTGGTCTTAATGTGATCAATGATAAAATTGGAATTGAAAAGCGTTTCAGTATGTTTGCCGATTATTCCTACAAAATCAACTTTGGTGGAAAAACCAATTTGCGCATGGGGATCAAAGGCGGTTTTTCAAACTACAGCAATAATCTGACCGACTATGTTTTATATCCGGATGGCAAAGACGATCCTTCGTTCCGAGGAGATATTAAACACCGTTTTTTACCCAATGTTGGCGTAGGTTTTTTACTCGAGAACCCGGATTATTATGTGGGGCTTTCGATGCCTAAGGTGGTGAACAGTAAATATGAAAACAGTAGCGATGATTTTGTCGTGTCGGGTGAAATCCAGAGTTTCTTCCTCGATGCCGGGTATGTGGTTAATATGGCCGATGGAATCCGGTTTAAACCAACTATGTTGTTGAAAGCAACTTTTGGCGCTCCGTTGCAGCTCGATCTTTCGGCCAATGTTTTGCTGAAGGATAAATTCTGGCTCGGCGCCATGTACCGAACTGGTGATTCCTTCGGTTTTGTTGCTCAGTGGATTATTGATCATAACCTTCGACTGGGATATGCCATCGATTTTTCGACATCCAATTTGCGAAAATATCATTATAGCTCGCACGAAGTAATGGTTTCGTATGAGCTGCAGATTATCAAAAAGCAGATAACTTCTCCGAGATTCTTTTAGCAAAGTCTATCATTTGAAGGAATAAAGTTTTAATTTCGGCTTCAAAATTGGGAACTTGGAATTTAAAATGCGGAACTTTATTACAGGATTTTTACTGGGATTACTTCTTTCGCCCAATCTGATTGCTCAGTCGCCTTCGTCTGTTTGGCTCGATATGAATGAATTTGAGATCAAACATGTTGGTTTTAATACCGATGCCAGCGATTTTGGGCCGGCTTTTGTAGGCGATTACCTCTGGTTCTCAGCTTATCCCAACACGCAGGTAAAGAGGGCCATTCTCCGGAAAGCGGAGAGCGTTTATTACACCCTTTTTAAAACTCCGGTTGATAGCCGTGGCTTTACGACCTACGAACCCCGTCAGCAGGTTGAAGGAATTGTGAATAACTACCACAAAGGCCCGGTTTCCTATTGTGCGAAAACAGGCGAACTGTTCGTGACCCTCAGCAATACTATAAAGTACGATGTGGTGGAGGAAGGAAATGTGGTAAAAAAGGAAAAAATAAAACTCAGAATGGTTATTTGTAAGAATATCAATGGAGTTTGGACTGTTCAGAAAGAATTGCCTTTTAACGATCCGTTGTATTCCGTTGGACATCCTTCAATTTCGGCTACCGGCGATACCCTCTTTTTTACGTCCGATTTGCCTTCCCAAAGCATGGGCGGAACCGATATTTTTATGGTTATCCGCAAAGACAGTGTTTGGGGAACCCCGGTCAGTTTGGGAAGCAATATCAACACGTCTGGCGATGAAATGTTCCCTTTTTACCATCCGTCGGGGATGCTTTTCTTCGCTTCCGATGGTCATCCCGACGGGAAAGGTGGACTTGATTTATATGTTTCGGATTTGACGTCCGATGGTTTTTCACAGGCAAAACCACTCGATTTCTTCAATACCAAACACGATGATTTTGGATTGATCCTTCATTCTTCCGGCGAGTCTGGTTATTTCGTATCCAATCGCCCGGGACAAAACGGCGATGATGATATTTATCTGGTGAAAATCAGAAAAGCGTTCATGCAGGTAACGGCCACCGTGGTCGACGATGTGACAGGTAAACCAGTAAAAGGGGCTGACGTTGTGTTATATAACTGCGAAGGAAAAGAGTTGGATCATGGTGAAAGTGATTTGCTCGGTGAATGTGTTTTCAAACTGTTGAAAAATAAATGTTTGGTTATTGGAGCTAAGGCATCGACCTATTCCGAAAACAGAAAATCGGTCGACAAGAGTAATCAGGCTGAAATCAGGCTAAAGCACGATCGTTCTCTGGAAATTGTTACACTCGATTACTTCACAAGAAATCCTGTGAAAAATTCCAGGATGAAGATCAATGATGTCTTTGTGGGATCAACCTCTGCAACCGGCTCTTTTGTAATGGATTTGTGGAACGAAAAGATGTTGGATGTTTCAATTTCTGCTCCCGGATATTTAACCCAAACTGTTCAGGTAAATGCAATTGATAAAGGGAAAGTGCGGCAAACCGTTTTAATGATGAAAGCCGATAGTAACAAACCTTTTTTGATTGAAGGACTTTCGTTCGATAGCGATAGCTCGAATGTTAATGCGGAAGGTCAGGCTGCTCTTGATAAATTGTATCAGATTCTGATCGAAAATCCGTCGATTGTGATCGAGATTGGTTCTCATACCGATAGTCAGGGTGGGGAAGAACACAATCAGGTGTTGAGCCAGAAACGGGCAGATTCGGCTGCGTACTATTTGATAAAGAAAGGCATTCCGCGTAAGAGGATTGTTTCCAGAGGTTATGGGGAATCAAAACTGCTCAATCAATGTAAGGATGGTGTGGAGTGTTCGGAAGATGAACATCGCGTCAACCGGCGAACTGAATTCAAAATAATCCGGTTTTTGAACTGATCGATAGCTTTTGATTGGTTGTCATTTTTCCATTGCCACTTTCTTCATTTCCACAGGAAGTTTTTCTATCGCATAACGTAAGGCTGTCCGGGGCATGGTCGCTTTGTGACGGTTTATATATTCGAAAACCTGGTCGGGATAGGGTTTTGAAGCCGCTTTGAGCATCCATCCATATCCTTTCTGAACCATGTCGTCGCTGTCGTGAAGCAGAATATTGGCAATTTCAAAAATGTCTTCAATAAATAAACCCTCTTTTGCCGGGATGATCAGTGTAACGGCAGAAGCCCTTTTTACCCAGCGGTTTTCGGAGTGCGCCCATCGTTTCAGATCGGCAAGATACGACGGATACATCTCGACGAATGTTCCGATGGTGTGGTTGCAAAGGGTATCGCACGAGGCCCAGTTTGATATGTATTGGTTAACCCATCTTTCAAAAACCTGAAAGTCGTTGGAAATGAAATTTTTGCGTTGGGAGTATGCCCATCCACAAGCAACAAATGATTCTTCAATCATGCCCGATTGCCACATCTCTTCGCAGTAAGAAAAGATTTCTGATTTGGAAGGTTGGTTTAATTTACTCAAATGCTTTTTTGAAATCCGGGTAACATCGGTTGTTTTCATTCCGTACATGTTTACCGGTTCCCTGAAAAACCGTTTCCCGCTTTCACGAAGTTCTTCCCGGCTGTTTGCCTTCAGTTCAAGGCGAATATTTTCAATAATTTGGCTCATACTTTTGCAAGGATTACCACATAATTTTTACCATATTTTTTAGCACATTTGGGACAGGTGGTATACCACATATACCATTTTTTGATTTCCAACCCTTTGTCCTTTACCTTGGTTTCAAAATCGTCACACCATTCTTTGGTATTTTTGAAGTTCCCTTCGTACACCCGGGAGTAGAAACTACCGGTGATTTCACAGTTATCGGCACCGGGAATTTCCTTATCAACAGCCAGGTAGATGTCCATATTCCATCGCGAGGTGTGGTCGGAGAGGCACAGGTTATCGGGTACAGAACCTCCACAAGAATCTACTTGGCCCATCATTTTTGTGATGACCTTTCCAAAATTGGTGGGCATAAAGAAGAAGGTTTTCACCTTGCCGCGAATGAACTTTTTGTTGTTCCATAGCAACAGTTTGTCTTCCCATAACGATGGTTCCAATTGGGGGCAGCATTCGGTGTTCTCTTGTTT
The DNA here is from genome assembly GCA_035353695.1 of Prolixibacteraceae bacterium. Lineage (GTDB taxonomy): Bacteria > Bacteroidota > Bacteroidia > Bacteroidales > Prolixibacteraceae > CAYMTR01. Next base: position 6,494 of record DAOQAB010000035.1, on the reverse strand, counting down.
TGTGTCCATTTTTCAAAAAAGTATTAGGTTGATAATTATACACTTTCAAAAGATGATGGCGGTAAGATGGGTTTCCCCTGATACCGCAGAAATAGCTGCGCTAATGCAAAAACATCTTTTTCACAATATTTGATGATCCGGTCGAGATCGTTTTCTTTCCAATAGACTGTAGCAACCTGGCTTCCGTCAATGTCGTCCTTCGGGGTTGGAATGTCGAAAATGGCGCAAAGCAGTTCGAGCGAAGTGTAGTGTTTGTAGTCGCCAAATTTCCATAATTGCAAGGTGTCGAGCAATGTATCTTTTACTTCCCAGGGTTTGGCGCCGGCCATGTCAAGAATTTTGGGAATAGGAATGGCGTTGATCAGGCACCGGCGGGCAATGTATGGAAAATCGAACTCCTGGCCGTTGTGGGCACACAGCTTGATGTTTCCGTGGCTGGTGTAATTTCCGAGCATGTTGGCAAATTCGTACAACATTTTCTTTTCGTCGTGGTCGGCATACGATTTTACCCGTAATCGTAGTTCACCTTTTTTCTGGTAAAACATTCCAACCGAAATACAGATAATCTTTCCGAATTCGGCATAAATCCCGGCACGGTCGTACACTTCGGATGCAGTTTGCCCCTGCTCCCTGAAATAGGTCGATTTTTTCTCCCAGAGATGTTGAAATTTCTCAGGAAGCTCCTCGTACACCGGATATTGCGGTGTGGTTTCAATGTCGAGGAAAAGGACATTTTCGATGTTAACTTGTTCGAGCATGGTATTCGTTTTTTTCGTTGATCTGTTTTTCAATAAACTGGGTTAGTACATTGATTGCTACGGCATTTTGGCCTCCCTGCGGAACAATGATATCGGCATAACGCTTGCTCGGTTCAATGAACTGAAGGTGCATGGGCCTGACCGTTTCTTCGTATCTCAACAGGGTTTGATCAATTCCCCGGCCACGTTCAATAATGTCGCGCTTGATGACCCGCGACAAGCGGATGTCGGGTTCGCAGTCAACAAAGACTTTGATGTCCATTAAATCACGCAACTCAGGCTGGGTTAGGCACAAAATCCCTTCAATAATCACAATATGCCGGGGCTCAATCCGGATGGTCTCTTCCGAACGGAGACAGGTCAGATAAGAATAAATCGGTCGGTCGATGGCTTTTCCCGATTTCAGTTTCTCAATGTGCTTAACCAATAACTCAAATTCAATGGAATCGGGGTGATCGTAATTCTTTTTTTGCCGTTCTTCCAGCGGAATCCCAATGTTGTCGCGGTAGTAAGCATCCTGGGGAATGATCACCACATCGTTTTTGGGCAATCGTTTAACAATTTCATTTACAACGGTTGTTTTTCCCGAACCGGTTCCACCGGCAATTCCAATAACAATCATATTATTTCTGTTTTTCAAAAATTAACTCGTATAACAAAATTATCAGTTTTATATTTGTCAAACTTTTTTTGAGACAAAAAATCTGATATTTACCAAAAAAATCTGGCAAGATGATTAATCACGTTGTGCTTTTTAAGTTGAAAGAGTTTGAGACACCCGAAGAAAAACAGGCCGTGTTGAATGAGCTTCAAAGTAGATTATTGTCTCTTCGGGGACTGATTAAGGAGTTGAAATATATGGAAGTAGGGAAGAATATCACACTCAATTCCCCCTCATTCGATTTTTGCCTGATCACCCACTTTGATTCGGTTGCCGATTTGGATGTTTATCGTGTCCATCCGGAACATTTGAAGGTGTTTGAGTATATTAAAGAAGTAACAGTTGGCAGGGCTGCTGTTGATTTTGAATTTTAATCAGAAAATAAAGATAACGGATGGAATTATACCCGTTTAAATTTGAACCCATCTACAAGGAACGTATTTGGGGCGGAAAGCGGCTGGAAACACAGTTCGGCAAGGATCTTGGTGGAAAAGATGCAATTGGTGAAAGTTGGGAATTATCAGCCGTTGAAGAGAATGTCTCGGTGGTTTCGAATGGTTCGCTGGCAGGGAACGACTTGCAGGAACTGATCGAAATTTATATGGGCGATTTGGTAGGAGAGAAGGTTTTTGAAAAATTCGGCACTGAATTTCCTTTGTTAATCAAGTTGATAGATGCCAACGACGATCTTTCTATTCAGGTTCACCCAAACGATAAAGTGGCCAAAGAGCGCCACAATGCCTACGGAAAAACCGAAATGTGGGTTGCCCTCGACGACAGCGAAAACCCAAGGCTGATCTCTGGTTTTAATCAGGATACCAATCAGGATACTTTTCTTAAAATGTTGAATGATAACACGGTTACTCAACTGTTCAACTACGAAAAAGTAAGAAAGGGCGATGTGTTTTTTGTTCCGGCAGGAAGGATTCATGCCATTTGTTCGGGGAACCTGGTGGCTGAAATTCAGCAAACTTCCGATATTACCTATCGGATTTACGATTACGACCGAAAAGATGCGAACGGTAATGGCCGCGAATTACACCTCGATTTGTCTCTTGATGTGATTGATTATTCGAAAGTTAAAGATCCAAAGACAACGTATGAGCTGGTTGAAAATACACCGGTTGAATTGGTTTCGTGCAACTATTTTACCACCAATCGTTTGGTGCTGAATAAGCCCATAGGGAGAGATTACTATTCATTCGACAGTTTTGTGATTTTTATGTGTATCGAAGGTAATTGCGAGATCTGTTATGCAGGTAAAAGTAAAGAGACCATGAAAAAAGGAGATACGGTATTGATACCTGCTTCGCTGAACAGTATTGAGTTACGCCCAATTTCTTCTGAAGTTGATTTGATCGAAGTGTACATTAAATAAAAGTTTGTTTGAATGATCATAAAGGAAGCTGAATTTGTCATCAGTAGCGACGATGTAGGAAAATGCCCGAAGACAAAGTTGCCGGAATATGCTTTTATAGGCCGGTCGAATGTTGGAAAATCGTCGTTGATTAATATGCTTACGGGCCATAACTTTCTGGCCAAGGTTTCCGGAAAACCAGGAAAGACAAGGCTTATCAACCATTTTCTGATCAATAAAGAGTGGTACATGGTCGATTTGCCGGGGTATGGTTTTGCCCATGCTTCTAAGACTGATAAGGAAAAATGGGAACTGTTTATCCGGAAATATCTGGCACAACGTGAAAATCTGTATTGCATTTTTGTGTTGATCGATTCGCGGCATGAACCTCAAAAGATTGACCTCGAATTTATGCAATGGCTTGGCGAAAATGAGATTCCATTTGTGATCGTTTTTACAAAAACCGACAAATTGAAAAAAATGAAGTTGTCTGGCTTCATGCAGGAATATGCCGATAAACTCATGGAATATTGGGAACAAATTCCCGAAATGTTTGTCAGTTCATCGGAAACAGGAGCGGGAAGGGAAGAGATCCTTGCATTTATTGAGCGGGTCAATAAAATGTAGCTTTCAGGAAGAAGATTTTATAAATCTTTGCGAATCTGAAGGTTCAAAATTTGATTTTTTTTTCAAGCGAAAACGAAAGAAGAAATTACCAATTTTAATGGTTCACTGGTTATAATTTTTTACATTTGCCCCAGTCAATCTACAAATTTAAACTTCAGAATTCATGCCACGCAAAGCGCCCTTAAAGGTATTTTCAGGAACGGCAACTTCCTATCTTACAGAGCAAATTTGTTCACATCTTGGTGTTGATATGGGGCGGTCATCGTGTCCTCGTTTCAGCGATGGTGAATTTGAACCATGTTTTGAAGAGACCGTTCGTGGGTCGTACGTATTCATTGTACAGTCGACATTTCCATCAGCCGATAACTTGTGGGAACTTTTACTGATGGTTGATGCGGCCAAGCGTGCATCGGCCTATAAGGTAATTGCCGTGATACCCTATTTTGGCTATGCCCGTCAGGACCGGAAGGATAAACCACGAGTTTCCATTGGAGCCAAACTGGTTGCCGATGTACTTTCGAAGGCCGGTGTCGACAGGGTGATCACTATCGATCTTCATGCCGATCAGATCCAGGGCTTTTTCGATGTTCCTGTCGATCACCTTTATGCCTCTTCGGTATTTGTTCCTTTTATCAAAAAGATGAACCTTCACGATCTGGTTATTGCTTCACCGGATGTGGGTGGAACCAAAAGGGCAAATTCGTATGCAAAATTGCTGGGAACCGAATTGGTTATTTGCCACAAAACCCGTAGCAGGGCCAATCAGATTGAAAATATGACAGTTATAGGTTCTGTGGCTGGCCGGGATGTGATCATTGTCGATGACATCATCGATACCGCAGGGACAATAAGCAAAGCAGCCGATTTATTCATGGAACGGGGAGCCAACAGTGTAAGGGCTTTTGCAACCCATCCGATATTGTCGGGCCCGGCTTATGAACGCATTGAAAAATCAGCGCTAAAAGAGGTTTATTTTACCGATACAATTCCATTGCGTCAGCAAAGCGAGAAAATAAAAGTTATCTCAATTGCTCCGTTGCTGGCTGATGTGCTGGATAAAGTATATTACTACAAATCAATCAGTTCGTTTTATATACAATAGCATTAATGGCTATTTAAAACTTAAAGGTGGTTTTTCAATTATTTTTGAAAGACCACCTGTTTTTTTGCAGGATTATTATATCTTTGCAGCGCTTTAAAAATAAGATATTTAATAACGTGTATGCGGTTTGCCCCACTTCCATGCGGGGAGGGCTGAGTACCACAAAAAGAAAAAATTATGAAGACATTTGAACTTAAAGGAAGTGTAAGAGAAGCTTTAGGAAAAAAAGATTCAGCAAAACTGAGAAGTGAAGGTAATGTGCCATGTGTTCTCTTTGGCGGTGAAACACCAATTCATTTTTATGTAGTAAAAGCTGATTTGCAGAAACTTATTTACACTCCGAATGTGTATTTGGTAAACCTGGAGATTGGTAAAAACAAACAACAGGCCATTATGCAGGATATCCAGTTTGACCCGGTTTCTGATGAAGTTATTCATATTGATTTCATGGAAATTACCAATGACAAACCGGTTAAAATTGAAGTACCTCTTGAAGTTGTAGGATTTGCTAAAGGTATCCGCGCCGGTGGTAAACTTCAGGTTGAAGTTCGCAGGCTTAAGGTGATGGCTTTGCCAAAATTCTTACCCGATTCAATTAAAATTGATGTTACCGAACTCGACCTTGGTCAGAGCTTACGGGTTAGTGACATTAACTTAGAAAATGTTACTATCCTGAATGGCAAATCTGTTCCGGTTGTTCGTATCATGATAACCCGTGCTGCCCGTGCTGCTGCTACTGGTGATACTAAAAAGTAAGGTTATAAGCGGTTCTTCCGATAGACAATTGCTACTATGAAGTATTTAATTGTAGGGTTAGGAAACATCGGAGACGAATATAAAAATACACGCCACAATGTTGGTTTTCAGGTATTGGACGCTCTTGCAAGAGCGTCCAATCTTGTTTTTGATGTGAACCGTCGTTATGGCGCTGTGGCCGAATATAAATTCAAAGGACGCTCCTTTATTCTTCTCAAACCTTCTACCTATATGAACCTGAGCGGAAATGCTGTCCGCTATTGGTTGCAGAAAGAAAATATCCCGATTGAAAATTTGTTGGTGATTGTGGATGATCTGGCCTTACCTTTTGGCGCTATACGCATGAGAGGCAAGGGAAGCGATGCGGGGCATAACGGGTTAAAGCATATCAATCAGGTGCTGGGGACCAATGAATATGCCCGGGTACGGATTGGCATAGGAAATGAATTCTCTAGAGGGCAACAAATTGATTATGTGCTGGGTGAATGGGACGATGAAGAGTTGAAGAAACTTCCGGAACGGCTCGACAAAGTGGTTGAAATCATCAAATCCTTTGGAACAATAGGCCTGCAACAAACCATGAACCAGTTCAATAATAAATAGCGCAATGGAAAGTGGTGTAAGAATCGATAAATGGCTTTGTGCTGTGAGGATTTTTAAAACCCGTTCGCTGGCTACCGAGGAGTGCTCCAAAGGAAGGGTTACAATCAATGGTGAGAATGTGAAACCTTCACGCGATGTTCGGATTGGTGATATTGTTGAAGTAAAAAAAGCACCGGTAACCTATCGGTTTAAAGTGCTTCAGCTGGCTGAAAAACGGATGGGGGCTAAATTGGTACCTGAATATCTGGAAGATCAGACCCCACAGGAACAGTTCGATGCTCTTCAGATGCAGTGGATGGTTCAATGGAGCGGAAGGGAAAAGGGCTCCGGGCGGCCCACAAAAAAAGATCGGCGCGACATGGAAGATTTTCTTGACAGGTAGAATACGGGCTTTTAAAGGAACTTCTTTTCCAAACTCATTTCTTCCAATTATTCGTTGGTAATAGCATAAAAAAAGTGACCCGTTTCCAGATCACTTTCATATTTCATCTCTTTCGCATTTGATTACTTAATTAATCCTCTTTTCTTTAGAAGAGGTTCAATGGATGGTTCCTTGCCTCTGAAGTTGAGGTATAATTTCATGGCTTCATCGGTTCCTCCTTTTGAAAGGATATTCTTGCGGAGCGAAGC
>DAOQAB010000034.1:14526-32294 GCA_035353695.1 Prolixibacteraceae bacterium | reverse complement strand
AAATCGGAATGACATCCGTATTCAGTGTTGAGGGGAAAAACATCCCATGCACTGTAATCGAAGCTGGCCCATGCGTGGTTACCCAGGTTAAAACTGAGGCAACCGATGGTTACTCTGCAGTACAAATTGGTTATGATGACAAGAAAGAAAAGCACACAACCAAAGCAGAGTTAGGCCATTTCAAAAAAGCAGGGACTACTCCGAAACGTAAAGTTATCGAAGTACCGGCTTCAGATGATCTCGACGTTAAGCTGGGCGACCAACTTACCGTTGAAATGTTCAACGAAACTCCTTGGGTAGCCGTAACAGGTATTACAAAAGGAAAAGGATTCCAGGGTGTTGTAAAACGTCATGGTTTCCGTGGTGTTAATGATGCCACACACGGTCAGCACAACCGTTTACGTGCTCCGGGTTCTCTCGGTGCATCTTCATGGCCTTCAAGAGTTTTTAAAGGCATGAGAATGGGTGGACGTGATGGTGGAAATGAGGTTACAGTAGACAACCTTCAGGTATTGAAAGTGATCCCTGAAAATAATCTATTGGTAGTAAAAGGTTCGGTTCCCGGAGCTAAAGGTTCATACGTAATTATTTGGAAGTAATGGAATTAAATGTATTAAACATTCAAGGAAAAGAAACCGGAAAAAAGGTCGAATTGAATGACCAGATATTCGGTATTGAACCTAATGATCACGCAATCTACCTCGATGTGAAACAGTATCTGGCCAATCAGCGTCAGGGTACTCACAAATCGAAAGAGCGTGGTGAGGTTATGGGTAGTACACGCAAGCTGAAAAAACAAAAAGGAACCGGCGGCGCTCGTGCAGGTAGCATCTTATCACCAGTTTTCCGTGGCGGAGGTCGTGTATTTGGTCCTCGTCCAAGGAATTACGAGTTCAAATTGAACAAGAAAGTAAAATTACTGGCTCGTAAATCAGCTCTCTCTTATAAAGCAAAAGATAACGGAATCATTATTGTTGAAGATTTTAATTTTGAAGCTCCAAAAACAAAAGAATTTGTAGCAATTCAGAATAATCTGAAAATTAATGATAAAAAGTCGTTATTCGTTTTATCAGAAGTAAATAAAAATATATATTTGTCATCCAGAAATTTACAAGGAGTCAGAGTTGTAATTGCCTCAGATTTAACAACTTATGACATACTCAATGCTTCTTCTGTAGTATTATTGGAAGGTTCACTGGAAAAAATAGAAGGTGTGTTTAACAATTAATTGAACGAAAATGGACATTTTAATTAAACCATTGGTCACTGAAAAAATGACGGCTCAGTCAGAAAAACTGAACCGTTATGGCTTTATTGTAAACCGCCAAGCCAAGAAAAACCAGATTAAGAGTGCAGTTGAGCAACTTTATGGAGTAGAGGTCAGCGCTGTGAATACTATGGTATACGGTACGAAAACCAAATACCGGTATACCAAATCAGGCGTTCAAAAGGGAAGAGTAAATGCTTTTAAGAAAGCAATAATCACCCTGGCCGAAGGACAATCAATTGATTTCTATAGCAATATTTAGTATAAAATGGCAGTACGAAAATTAAAACCTGTATCACCGGGTCAAAGGCACAAAATCATTGGGACCTTTGACACGATCACAGAGTCGACACCTGAAAAATCGTTGTTAGAGCCCATTAAACGCACCGGAGGTAGAAATAATTCCGGTCGAATGACAATGAGGTATATAGGTGGTGGGCACAAGCGCAAATACCGTGTTATCGATTTTCAACGCGATAAAGATGGTATGGAAGCTGTTGTTGAATCCATTCAGTACGATCCAAACCGTAGTGCACGTATCGCATTACTCGTTTACACTGATGGAGAAAAGAGGTATATGTTGGCACCAAACGGATTGAAAGTAGGTCAAACCGTTGTTTCTGGTGACGATGTAGCCCCTGAAGTTGGAAATGCCCTGCCACTTGCCAAAATTCCACTTGGCACCCTTGTCCACAATATTGAGCTCCGACCCGGTCAGGGTGGTGTAATGGCTCGAAGCGCCGGAACCTATGCACAGTTACTTTCCCGAGAAGGAAAGTATGCTATTCTGAAGTTACCTTCAGGAGAGACTCGCATGGTACTCACAACCTGCAAAGCAACTGTAGGTACTGTTGGAAACACCGAACACAACCTCGAACGTTCCGGAAAAGCAGGCCGTTCACGCTGGTTGGGACGCCGTCCAAGAAACCGCGGTGTTGTAATGAACCCGGTCGATCACCCAATGGGTGGTGGTGAAGGACGTGCCTCTGGAGGACATCCACGCTCTCGTAAGGGTCTGTTGGCTAAAGGATACAAAACAAGGCATCCGAAAAAGTCATCCAGCAAGTACATATTAGAAAGACGTAAGTAATTAATTTGTAAAAGGTAAGAAGTATGAGTCGTTCATTGAAAAAAGGGCCTTTTATTGCGATCAAGCTGGAGAAGAAAGTTCTCGCTATGAATGAAAGCGGTAAAAAGAGCGTTATTAAAACATGGGCCCGTGCATCAATGATTTCTCCTGATATGGTAGGACATACAATCGCTGTCCATAATGGAAACAAATTCATCCCGGTATATGTGACCGAAAATATGGTCGGCCATAAATTGGGCGAATTTGCACCAACCCGTACATTCAGGGGACACGCCGGTAACCGTAAGTAGGCGTGAATTGTTAAAATCATCTTAAAAGAAAGACAATGGGTGCTAGAAAAAGAAATACTGCAAATCAGCGTAAAGAAGAAAAAAAGAATCAATACTTCGCTGTGCTTCGCAACTGTCCATCTTCACCTCGTAAGATGCGGTTAGTTGCCGATATGGTTCGGGGAATGGACGTGAACCGGGCCCTCGATGTTTTAAAATATTCAACTAAATCAGCTTCTCAGCCGGTTGAAAAACTTTTGCTTTCAGCGATTGCCAATTGGCAGGCTAAAAACGAAAACGAAAGAATCGAAGAGAGTAACCTGATTGTTTCAAGAATATTTGTTGATTCAGGCCGGATGTTGAAAAGAATTCAACCTGCCCCTCAGGGACGGGCACATCGCATTCGCAAAAGATCGAATCATGTGACAATTTATTTGGATAAGAAAAATCCGGTAACCGAATAAAAATAGTAATACATGGGACAGAAAACTAATCCGATTGCAAATCGTTTAGGAATCATCAGAGGATGGGATTCCAATTGGTTCGGTGGAAATGAATACGGCGATAAGCTGGTAGAAGATTACAAAATCCGTAAGTATTTGAATGCTCGTTTGGCAAAAGCCAGCGTTTCAAAAATCATTATCGAACGGACATTGAAGCTTATTACCATCACCGTACACACTTCACGACCAGGTATTATTATTGGTAAAGGTGGCCAGGAAGTTGATAAACTGAAAGAAGAATTGAAGAAAATCACTTCAAAAGAAGTTCAGATCAACATCTTTGAAATTAAAAGACCAGAATTGGACGCACAAATAGTTGGTAGCAATATTGCCCGTCAAATTGAAGGCAAAATTGCATATCGACGCGCCGTGAAAATGGCCATAGCATCAACCATGAGAATGGGAGCAGAAGGTATCAAGGTGCAGGTATCCGGAAGGCTCAATGGTGCTGAAATGGCTCGTTCCGAAATGTACAAGGATGGAAGAACTCCATTGCACACCCTTCGTGCCGATATCGATTACGCCTTGTCCGAGGCTCTTACCAAGACCGGACTTATTGGTGTAAAGGTTTGGATCTGCAAAGGGGAAGTTTACGGTAAACGTGACCTTTCTCCGAATGTGGGAATGAAGAGTGCAACCGGAGGGAATACAAGACCCGGTGGTCCCGCTCCTAAAGGCGGAAACCGCAGGAAAAAGAAAAGTAATTAACCCTTAAATACGATTAAGGATGTTACAACCAAAGAAAACAAAATTTAGAAGAGTTCAGAAAGGAAAAATGAAAGGTGAGGCCCAGCGAGGGAATCAGCTTGCATTCGGTTCATTCGGAATTAAATCACTCGAGACGGCATGGATCACTGGTCGTCAGATTGAAGCAGCTCGTGTTGCAGTTACCAGGCACATGCAGCGTCAAGGTCAAATATGGATTCGTATCTTTCCCGATAAACCCATTACCAAGAAACCTGCAGAGGTTCGTATGGGTAAAGGTAAAGGTGCTCCTGAAGCCTTCGTTGCACCCGTAACACCGGGCAGAATTATTATCGAAGCCGAAGGCGTTCCTTTTGAAACAGCGAAAGAAGCTCTCCGTTTGGCAGCCCAAAAACTGCCTATTACTACAAAATTTGTGGTACGAAGAGACTTCGTTGAAACAGAAGCTGGCGAATAACTTTTAACATCAGATCAATTAAAAATATCTACTGATGAAAAATTCGGAAATTAGAGAGTTTACAACAAAAGAGATCGCTGAACGCATCGATACAGAGAAGGACAAACTTACTCGTCTGAAATTAAATCATGCAATTTCTCCTCTCGAAAACCCTATGGTGTTGGTCGAAGCGAAGAAAGACGTTGCACGGCTTAAAACAGAAATGCGTAAACGTATGTTAACTGAGACAAAGTAATTATTCAAAACGATGGAAGAAAATACAAGAAACCTCAGGAAGGAACGTATCGGTGTTGTTGTTAGCAACAAAATGGAAAAAACCATCATTGTCGCCGAAAAGCGTAAAGTGATGCATCCTATTTACGGTAAATTCGTAAATAAGACATCAAAATTTTATGCTCACGACGAAAAGAATGATTGCAACATTGGCGATACAGTAAAAATAATGGAAACCCGTCCGTTAAGCAAAACAAAGGGATGGCGTTTAGTAGAAATCATAGAAAGGGCTAAGTAACCATGATACAGCAAGAAACTAGATGTACTGTGGCTGACAACAGTGGTGCCAAAGAAGCATTAATCATCCGTGTACTGGGAGGTACAGGGAAACGTTATGCCACATTAGGTGATTTGGTCGTAGTTAGCATCAAAAGCGCAATACCATCAGGCGGAATCAAAAAAGGAGCCGTTTCAAAAGGCGTCGTCGTACGGACTAAAAAAGAAGTACGTCGTGCCGATGGTTCTTATATCCGCTTTGACGACAACGCGATTGTCCTTTTAAACAACGCAGGAGAAATTCGTGGAACCCGTATTTTCGGCCCAGTGGCCCGTGAATTACGCGACCAGTTCATGAAGATCGTTTCTCTTGCTCCTGAAGTATTATAAAAAAATCAAGAGCAATGCAGAAAAAGTTAAATATTAAAAAAGGCGATACAGTTGTAGTTATTACAGGCAACTCAAAAGGACAAAAAGGAAAAGTCCTTGAAGTTATTCGCAAAACGGACCGTGCTATTGTTGAAGGTGTAAATATGATTAAAAAACATACCAAACCAAATTCAACACATCCACAGGGCGGAATTATCGAGCAGGAAGCTTCTGTTCATATTTCAAACCTGATGCTGACCGATCCCAAAACCGGCGCTCCTACACGTGTAGGCCGCAAGTTGGATTCTGACGGAAATTTAGTACGTTACGCAAAAAAATCAGGGGAGGAGATCAAGTAATGGAATTTGTACCTACACTTCAGAAAAAATACAAAGAGGAAGTAGTACCTGCAATGATGAAAGAATTCGGATACAAAAGTATCATGCAGGTTCCTAGAATCGAGAAGATTGTACTGAACCAGGGACTTGGAGCAGCAACTTCTGATAAGAAAGTTATCGAACTGGCAACCGAAGAAATGTCGACTATTGCAGGACAGAAAGCAGTGCAAACTCTTTCACGCAAGGACATCTCTAACTTCAAAGTCAGGAAAAAAATGCCTATCGGTGTTCGTGTTACCTTACGCAGCGCCAGAATGTATGAATTTCTTGAACGTTTGATCGTTGTTGCATTACCTCGTATTCGCGACTTCAAAGGAATTGAAGGAAAACTCGACGGACGTGGTAATTATACACTCGGTATTACCGAACAGATTATTTTCCCTGAGATCGTTCTCGACAAAGTAAGCCGGATCACTGGTATGAACATCACGTTTGTGACTACCGCTAAAACCGATGAAGAAGGATATGCTTTGTTGCGTCAATTTGGATTGCCGTTTAAAAACGAAAAAAACGATTAAGATATGGCTAAAGAATCAATGAAAGCACGCGAAGTAAAACGTGCAGAGCTTATCGAAAAGTATGCTGCTAAAAGAGCAGAACTGAAAGCAAAAGGCGATTATGTAGGTTTGCAGAAACTGCCCAAAAATTCGAATCCTATTCGTTTGCACAACCGTTGTAAACTTACCGGGAGACCCAAGGGATATATGAGGCAGTTCGGAATCAGCCGTATCAATTTTAGGGAAATGGCTTCTACAGGTCTTATTCCGGGTGTTAAAAAAGCTAGTTGGTAATTTTAAATTTTAAAAAAATGACTGATCCAATTTCAGATTATTTAACAAGGTTGCGGAATGCTATTAAAGCAGGACATAAAGTAGTGGACATACCCTCTTCAAATTTGAAAAAGGAGATGACTAAAATCTTGAAAGAAAAAGGTTATATCCTCAATTATAAGTTTGAAGGAGATGTAAACTATCAGGGAAATATTAAAATTGCCTTGAAGTTTCATCCTGAAACCGGCGTTTCAGCAATTAAAGAGCTCAAACGAATCAGTAAACCAGGGTTACGGAAATATTGTGATTCCGAAAATATCCCCAGGGTTTTAAATGGTTTGGGCATTGCGATTTTATCAACATCGAAAGGCGTAATCACCGACAAAGAAGCGCGTGATTTAAACGTTGGCGGTGAAATATTGTGTTACGTATATTAATTTTGGAGGAATAATACGATGTCAAGGATAGGTAAATTACCCATTGAGATACCAGGCGGTGTAACCATTAACGTTGATGAAAACAATGTTGTTACAGTAAAAGGAAAGCTTGGTGAATTATCTCAGAAGGTGGATCCTGAAATCGATGTAAAAGTTGAAGGCAACCAGATTCTGGTACAGCGCCCCAGCGATTCGAAAAACCACAGAGCATTGCATGGTTTGTACCGTGCCTTGATTAACAACATGGTTGTTGGTGTATCTCAGGGATTCGAAAATAAACTCGAGTTGGTGGGTGTAGGTTACAGAGCTGAAAGTCAAGGTCAAATTTTAACATTGGTTTTAGGTTACTCACATCATATCTACTTACAGCTTCCTCCTGAAGTTAAGGTTGAAGCAGTTACCGATAAACGTAGTAACCCTACAATTACCTTAAAAAGCTACGACAAGCAGCTTTTAGGCCAGGTAACAGCTAAGATCAGATCGTTCCGTATGCCAGAACCTTACAAAGGCAAAGGTATTAAGTTTGTTGATGAAGTAATCAGACGTAAAGCTGGTAAATCAGCCAGTTCGAAGTAACGTTTAATTGTAAAAATCATGGCTTTAACAAAGCAAGAAAGAAGAGAAAGAATTAAGAAGAGAATACACCGAGTGGTAACTGGTACAAGTGCCACTCCGAGGTTGTGCGTTTTTAGAAGCAATTGTCAGATCTACGCTCAATTGATCGACGATCGTTCTGGAAAAACCTTAGCCTACGCTTCTTCTTTAGAAAAAGATATTGCAGCTGCTGCTGGAAACAAAACGGAGAAAGCAGCAATGGTTGGAAAACTCATTGCCAATAAGGCAAAAGCAATCAATATCGAACAAGTAGTATTCGATCGTAACGGATACTTGTATCACGGAAGAGTAAAATCAGTTGCTGAAGCAGCCCGAGAGGGAGGCCTTAAATTCTAAGAATTATGTCAGGAAATATTAAAAAAGTTAGAACCAGCGATTTGGAATTGAAAGACCGGTTAGTAGCTATTAACCGCGTAACCAAAGTAACAAAGGGAGGGCGTACCTTCAGTTTCTCAGCAATTGTTGTCGTAGGCAACGAAGATGGCATTGTAGGCTGGGGCTTGGGTAAAGCCAGCGAAGTTACCACGGCAATTGCCAAAGGCGTGGATGCTGCAAAGAAAAACCTGGTAAAAATTCCTGTAATTAACGGAACAATACCTCACGAGCAGTTAGCAAAATTTGGCGGCGCTTATGTGTTATTAAAACCCGCATCTCATGGTACAGGTGTAAAAGCCGGTGGTGCTATGCGTGCAGTTCTCGAAAGTGTTGGCGTGCATGATATCCTTGCCAAATCGAAAGGATCGTCGAACCCTCACAATTTGGTAAAAGCAACATTCAATGCACTCACTGAACTTCGTGATGCATATACCGTTGCCGAACAACGTGGAGTTTCACTTGATAAAGTATTTAAAGGATAGTTATGGCTAAAATCAAAATTACACTGGTTAAGAGCAAAAATGGCTCAACCCAGCGTCAGATAAATACGCTCGAAGCACTTGGCCTTCGTAAACTCAACCATTCCGTAGTCCATGAAGCCACCCCTCAAATTTTGGGTATGGCCAACAAGTTGAACCACCTGGTAAAGGTTGAAGAAATCTAATCTTATAAAAACTTTAGATTATGAATCTTAGCAATTTGAAACCCGCAGAAGGGTCAACTCATAATGAAAAAAGGATTGGACGCGGACAAGGTTCCGGTCATGGAGGAACTTCCACTCGTGGGCACAAAGGTGCTCAGTCGAGATCTGGTTATTCCAAGAAAATCGGGTTTGAAGGCGGTCAGATGCCTATTCAACGGGTCGTGCCCAAATTTGGGTTTACAAATTTCAACCGTGTTGAATACAAAGCAATCAACCTTTCAACTCTCCAATCGTTAAATGAAAAATTGAATGTCACAACCATCGATTTTAACACCTTGGCCGAACACGGCTTGGTAGGGAAAAACGATAAAGTGAAGATTTTGGGAAATGGTGAATTGAAAGCAAAGTTAGATGTGAAGGCTCATGCTTTTTCCAAAAGTGCAAAAGAAGCGATTGAAAAATTACAAGGAACAACCGAAATCATTTGATACGGGTAACCGCTATCAATAACTAAAAAGTTAACTTATGAAGAAGTTAATCGAAACCTTAAAGAACATTTTCAAAATCGAAGACCTGCGATCTCGATTGGGCCTTACGCTTTTCATGATCCTGATTTACCGTCTGGGATCGTATGTAGTATTGCCTGGTCTCGACCCGGCACAGTTGGGAGCTTTAAAAAATCAAACGAAAGATGGTTTGTTAGGGTTGCTCGATATGTTTTCTGGAGGTGCATTTTCGAATGCTTCTGTCTTTGCATTAGGGATTATGCCTTACATCTCTGCATCTATTGTGATCCAGTTATTGATGATTGCAGTTCCCTATTTCCAGAAATTGCAGAAGGAAGGTGAATCGGGCAGAAAAAAGATGAATCAAATTACCCGTTATTTAACGGTTGTCATTTTGATTTTGCAAGGTCCTGCTTTCCTGGCAAACTTACACATGCAATTGGCTCAAACACCTGAAGCATTCGTGCTTACGGGGCGTTTCTTTGATATCAGTTCAACGATAATTATGTGCGCAGGTTCCATGTTTGTTCTGTGGTTGGGAGAAAAAATTACTGACCGTGGAATAGGGAATGGGGTATCGCTTATTATTATGATTGGTATTATTGCCCGGTTCCCTGGTGCCATTGTTCAGGAATTTATTTCACGTTTAGAAGAGCAAAGCGGTGGAGGATTAGTCCTTCTGCTGATTGAATTTGTTGTTCTTTTCGTAGTATTTATGCTGGTAATCATGTTGGTACAAGGAACTCGCAAGATACCAGTTCAATATGCAAAACGAATTGTAGGTAATAAACAATATGGTGGCGTTCGTCAGTACATTCCTTTAAAAGTGAATGCTGCTGGTGTTATGCCAATTATTTTTGCTCAGGCAATTATGTTTATCCCAATTACCTTAGCCGGTTTTGGTGGAGGAAAAGTAAGTGGCTTTGTTACAGCTTTTTCAAATTATACCGGTTTTTGGTATAATTTCACGATGTTCATCATGGTGATTGCCTTTACCTATTTTTATACAGCAATTACCGTCAATCCAGTTCAAATGGCAGAAGACATGAAGAAAAACGGCGGCTTTATCCCGGGCGTTAAGCCAGGAAAGAAGACAGCCGAATTCCTCGATGAAGTGATGTCCCGTATTACATTACCGGGATCTATCTTTCTGGGAATTGTTACCATTTTGCCTGCTTTTGCAATGATGGTTGGCGTTAATTCGCAATTTGCTCATTTCTATGGAGGTACCTCGTTGCTGATCCTTGTGGGAGTAGTACTGGATACCCTTCAACAAATCGAAAGCCATTTGTTGATGCGCCATTACGATGGTTTGATGAAATCAGGCCGTATTAAAGGTCGTTCAGGGGGAGCTTTTTAGTCAATTAAAATTTGAGCAGCAATGCTCTACTATGTTCATTTTAATCATGTTATTCCGATTCCGTTTTTGTGACGGGCGTTTCAATCAAGCGGCTGTCAAAACCCTAGGTGTGGGTGATGATTTTGATTGGATACGAGGAATTTATTTGGAGAATTCAATGTGTGTAACGAATTGTGGAAGGATAGATTTTGTTGGAAGTGATTTGATTCTATGAAGTTAGGATCTGTAAAAGATGAATTTAAAAAAGATTTATGGCAAAACAGTCTTCAATTGAGCAAGATGGAACTATTATCGAGGCATTGTCTAACGCGATGTTTCGAGTTGAACTGGAAAATGGACATGTAATTACTTCGCATATTTCAGGAAAGATGCGAATGCATTACATTAAAATCCTTCCGGGAGATAGGGTAAGGGTCGAAATGTCGCCTTATGATCTAACAAAAGGAAGGATAACATTTAGATACAAATAATCAATAGATTGACCGGAACGTTGGATTTCTCACAATAAAAAATGTATTTTTGTGGCGATTTTGAAAAAGTACCGGTGGATGTAAATCCTTAATAAAAATTAAACGGATGAAAGTACGTGTATCAATAAAAAAACGTAGCGCTGATTGTAAGATCGTTCGCAGGAAAGGTCGTTTGTACGTGATTAATAAAAAGAATCCCAAGTTCAAACAACGTCAGGGTTAAATTAACAAACAACAACTAATTTAGATTTCTATGGCTCGTATAGTCGGAGTAGATATTCCAAATAATAAACGTGGAGAAGTAGCGTTGACGTATGTCTACGGTATAGGGCGTAGCAGTGCAAGACGAATCCTTAACGAAGCAGGTGTTGATGTAAATATGAAGGTTCAGGACTGGAATGACGAAATGTTCCATGCCATTCGTTCCATCATAGGATCAACGATGAAAGTCGAAGGTGAACTTCGTTCTGAAACTCAGCTTAATATAAAACGGTTGATGGACATTGGTAGTTATCGGGGCATTCGTCACCGTATTGGGTTACCAGTACGTGGTCAGAGCACCAAAAACAATGCACGTACCCGTAAAGGCAAACGTAAAACAGTTGCAAATAAAAAGAAAGCGACTAAATAATTAGGTGATAGATTATGGCAAAAAAGTCAGGAACTTCTTCAAGAAAAAGAGTCGTTAAAGTTGAGCCTACCGGTCAGGCACATGTTCACTCGTCATTCAATAACATTATTGTTTCATTGGCTAACGACAATGGCGAAATTATATCGTGGTCCTCAGCTGGTAAAAAGGGGTTTAGGGGTTCGAAAAAGAACACTCCGTATGCCGCTCAAACCGCAGCCGAAGAATGTGCAAAAACTGCATACGACCTTGGTTTACGTAAAGTAAAAGTATATGTAAAAGGCCCGGGTAATGGTCGCGAATCAGCCATTAGGGCTATCGCTAGTGTTGGTATCCAGGTTTCTGAAATAGTAGACGTTACTCCGTTACCACATAACGGTTGTCGCCCTGCTAAAAGAAGACGTGTTTAATAATTGACATTTAAAAAGTAAAAGATGGCAAGATATATTGGACCAAAGTCAAAAGTAGCCAGAAAATTTGGTGAACCAATTTACGGCCCCGATAAAGTGCTGGAACGTAAAAATTACCCTCCAGGGTTCCACGGGATGGCACGTCGTCGTCGTAAAGTATCGGAATATGGTACTCAATTAAAAGAAAAACAGAAGGCAAAATACACCTATGGTGTTCTCGAACGTCAGTTTCGTAAGTTGTTTGATAAAGCTCACCGCTCCAAAGGAATTACCGGTGAAGTTTTGTTGAAACTCCTTGAATCGAGACTCGATAACGTTGTTTACCGTATGGGTATTGCTCCTAGTCGTGCTGCTGCTCGTCAGTTGGTATCTCACAAGCACATTACCGTAAATGGTACAGTTTGTAATATTCCTTCCAGTTTATTACATCCAGGTGATGTTGTCGCTGTTCGTGAAAAATCAAAATCGCTTGAAGTTATTGTTGAATCGTTAACTTCAAAACGGTACATGAAAACTCCATGGCTGGAATGGGATAATACTCTCCTCGCCGGTAAATTCTTGAATTACCCGGAACGTGAAGAAATCCCTGAAAACATTAAAGAACAGCTAATTGTTGAGTTGTATTCGAAATAATCACATTAATAAAAAACTATGGCAATATTAGCTTTTCAAAAACCCGATAAAGTGATAATGCTCGAATCGGATGAGAAAGTTGGGAAATTTGAATTTCGTCCACTCGAACCTGGTTATGGTATTACCATTGGTAATGCGTTACGAAGGATTTTATTATCATCTTTGGAAGGTTATGCAATAACTACCATCAAAATAGAAGGTGTTGAGCATGAATTTGCCACAATAAAGGGTGTTGTACAGGATGTTACGGAAATCATTCTTAACCTGAAACAAATCAGGTTGAAAAAGGAGGTGGAAGATTTCGACAGCGAAAAAGTTTCTGTAACAATTACCGGGCAAGACAAATTCACTGCCGGAAACCTGGACAAGTTCATGACCGGATTTAGTGTGCTAAATCCTGACTTGGTAATTTGTGAAATGGAGCCAGCAGTAAAGCTTCAGATGGAACTTACCATCAACAAAGGCCGTGGTTATATTCCTGCATCAGAGAATAAACCTGCTGAAGAGGAATTTGGGGTTATTCCAATCGATTCAATTTATACTCCAATAAAGAATGTGAAATATTCCGTAGAGAATTTTCGTGTGGAACAAAAAACCGACTACGAAAAACTCTTGTTGGAGATTTCAACTGATGGGTCAATTCATCCGAAAGATGCCCTGAAAGAGGCTGCAAAAATCTTGATTTATCACTTCATGCTTTTCTCCGATGAAAAAATCACTCTCGATTCGGATGAGAAATTTGCAAACGAAGAGTTCGATGAAGAAATACTTCACATGCGTCAAATGCTTAAAACCAAGTTGATTGACATGGATCTTTCTGTACGTGCCCTCAACTGTTTAAAGGCTGCCGATGTTGAAACATTGGGTGATCTTGTGCAGTATAACCGCAACGATTTGTTGAAGTTCAGAAACTTTGGCAAAAAGTCGCTTACCGAACTCGACGACCTGCTCTCGGGCATGAACTTAAATTTCGGGATGGATATTAGTAAGTATAAACTAGACAAGGAATAGAATAACGATGAGACATAATAAGAAAATTAACCATTTAGGCAGAAAAAGCGCTCATCGTAACGCCATGCTATCGAATATGGCTTGCTCGCTGATTCTGCATAAAAGAATTACAACTACTACGGCTAAGGCTAAGGCTCTTAAAATTTACGTAGAACCTTTGATCACCAAGTCGAAAGAAGATACTACCAATAATCGCAGGGTTGTTTTTAGCTATCTGAAAGACAAAACATCGGTGTCAGAACTTTTTCGTGATATTTCACCGAAAATTGCTGATCGTCCCGGTGGGTATACCCGTATTTTGAAAACTGGTACCCGTATTGGCGATAGTGCCGAAATGTGTATCCTGGAACTGGTCGATTACAACGAAAACATGCTGGCAGCTAAAGATGAGAAGAAAGCTACATCACGCCGCCGTCGTGGAGCAAAGAAAAAAACTGAAGCTCCCGTAGCTACGGTGAAAGCTCCTGCAGCTAAAGTTGAAGAAGCCAAAGTAGTTGAAAATGATGTGAACGTTGCTGACGATGTTGCTGCAGAAACTGCTGGCAATACCGAAGAGACTGAAAACAAAGAGTAATCATTTTTAGATACTAAAAAAAGGTTGGCCATTGGTCAACCTTTTTTTTGTGCTTATATAATAGTGTTTATGCTTTTCAGAGAGTGATCTACTTCTTTTAAAATAAAACAGAGTTTAGATAATGGTTAATGTGTTCGACCAATGCTTTTGAATGGATTGGTTTAACAATGTAATCGTCCATGCCGGCATCCAGGCATTTGCTTTTTTGTTCCTTGAACATATTGGAGGTAATGGCAAAAATAGGAGTATGTGATTGTCCATTCTCTATTTGACGGATCCTTACCGTTGTTTCAATGCCATCCAGTTCTGGCATGTGAATGTCCATCAAAATGAGGTCATATTTTGTGTGACTAAATTTATCAATGGCGGAGAGCCCATTGCCAGCAAAATCGATATCAAAATAACCTTCTAAATTGTATTGCAACAACAACCTGTTTCCTGCATTGTCATCTACAATCAGTATTTTGCGTTTATTAACCATCAACTATTTTTTACAGATGTTGTTCCTTTTTCGTACCTATCTACAAATTTAACTACAAACAAATTAAATGTAAAGCCTCTGAACACTGTATTTTGAATATTTTTAGTTTTAATTTTGGAAAATTATTCAATGAAGGATGTTAGGCAAAGAAATAGAATTTTAAAAATCGAATTATGAGCGACGAAAAGCAGATTATCTTTTCCATGTACCGGGTAAATAAAACGTTCCCACCACAAAAACAAGTCATTAAAGACATCTCTCTCTCCTTTTTTCTGGGAGCCAAAATAGGAATTATCGGATTGAACGGTTCCGGAAAATCGACCCTGATGAAAATAATTGCAGGAGTTGATAAGTCCTATCAGGGCGAAGTTGTTTTTTCTCCTGGATACACAGTTGGTTATCTGGAACAAGACCCCAAACTTGATCCTTCAAAGACCGTGAAGGAGATTGTTCAGGAAGGCGTTCAGGAAGTTGTCGATATTTTGAAAGAATACGATGAGATCAATAAAAGCTATGAGCTTCCGGAGTTTTATGAAGATCCGGATAAAATGGAAAAATTGATGAACCGCCAGGCTCTGCTTCAGGAAAAAATAGATCAGACCGATGCGTGGAATCTGGACAATCGGCTTGAACGGGCAATGGATGCCCTTCGTTGTCCCGATGGTGATGAAAATGTGACCCACCTTTCGGGTGGGGAACAACGCCGGGTGGCACTTTGCCGTCTTCTGCTTCAGGAACCCGATATTCTGTTGCTCGATGAGCCAACCAATCACCTGGATGCCGAATCGGTACAATGGCTCGAATTGCATTTGCAACAATATAAAGGCACGGTAATTTGTATTACTCACGACCGTTATTTTCTCGATAATGTCGCCGGTTGGATTCTTGAACTCGACCGGGGGGAAGGAATCCCGTGGAAGGGAAATTACTCTTCGTGGCTTGACCAAAAATCAAAACGGTTAGCGATGGAGGAAAAGGGCATTTCAAAGAGAAGAAAAACGCTTGAACGGGAACTTGAATGGGTGCGGATGAGCCCCAAAGCCCGTCAGGCGAAGTCAAAAGCCCGTTTGAATGCGTATGAGTCGTTGATGAACGAAGATGTAAAAGAGCGGGAACAAAAACTTGAGATTTTTATTCCCAATGGACCTCGTTTGGGTAACAATGTGATAGAAGCTCACGCTGTTTCCAAAGCTTTTGGAGAAAAACTTTTATTCGAGGATATGGAGTTTACGCTTCCTCCCAATGGAATTGTCGGCGTGATAGGTCCGAATGGGGCTGGCAAAACAACCCTTTTCCGGATGATCATGGGGCTTGAAAATGTCGATAAGGGTACCTTTAAAGTGGGAGAGACCGTGGTACTTGGTTATGCCGATCAGACCCACACTGCAATTGACCCTGAAAAAACCGTATATCAGGTCATCTCTGGTGGTTTGGATGATATTATGGTTGGTGGAAGGCTTATCAATGCCCGTGCCTACGTTTCGAAGTTTAACTTTGGTGGTTCCGATCAGGAAAAGAAGTGCGGGATTCTTTCGGGTGGAGAGCGCAACAGACTTCATCTGGCTCTCACGTTAAAATCGGGCGCGAATGTGCTGCTTCTTGATGAGCCAACCAACGATATTGATGTAAACACGTTGCGCGCCCTGGAGGAAGGGTTAGAAAATTTTGCCGGTTGTGCAGTTGTTATCTCTCACGACCGTTGGTTCCTCGACCGGGTGGCAACACACATTTTATCTTTCGAAGGCGATTCCCAAGTGAAATTTTTTGAGGGTTCTTTCTCTGAATATGAGGAGAATAAAAAGAAACGTCTGGGCGATTTAACCCCGCATCGTATTAAATATCGGAAGCTGGTTAAAGAGTAAGTCTCATTTGTGGGGCAGAAGGCCTCAATTTTGATGTGATTCGGTTATAAGTTCCATTGAGCAGAATACAACAGTGACAATAGAATAAATTAGGAAGGGGTTTTCTCCTTCCTAATTTATTTCCATATAACGTGTTATATAATAGCGTCTAAGGATTGTGAAGACGGTTGATAAATTTTTATTAACAACACCTTTAAACTTATGCAACCGATTGCATAAAATAAAATGATTTATCTATCTTTGGGGCAGCTAAACGTTGACAATTTTCTTATTCATGAGTTTTGAGAAAGAGGTAACCATTTACGATATCGCGAAAGAGTTGGATTTGTCGGCTTCTACGGTTAGTCGTGCATTGAAGGGAAATCCGGCGATTAAACAGTCAACGCGGGAGAAAGTCGCCGCTTGTGCTGAAAAATATGGTTATCGTTCGAACGCATTTGCCAGCAATTTAAGGCGTAAGCGCACCTACACCATTGGGGTAATTATCCCGCGTCTCGATAGTGATTTCATGTCGACCTGTATGGCTGGTATGGAAGAGGTTGCCAGCGAAAGAGGATATAATATGATTATTAGCCAGTCGCATGAGTCGGTGAAGAAAGAGGCTGAAAATGCGAAAACACTTTATGAGAGCCGGGTCGATGGAGTAATTGCTTCTCTTACCATAGAAAATAGCCAGTTGGACCATTTTAACCGTTTCAGGGAGAAGAAAATACCGGTTGTTTTTTTCGACAGGATTCCAAAACAGACCAATAGTGTTTGTGTTTTGATCAATAATCAGCAGGCTGCCAGTCAGGCAACCCGGCACCTGATTGATCAAGGATGCAGGAATATTCTACACCTGACAATCGATTCTTTGTCGAATGTATATGTTGACCGGAGAGCTGGTTTTGAGAGTGCTTTGAAAGAGGCTGGTTGTGAGGGCGAAATTATTTGCCTCGAATCGTTGTGCCTCGAATCAGGTAAAGAGGTTGTCGATCGTATCGTAGATCGGTACCCTGGGGTAGATGGAATTTTTGCTGCAAATGATTTGGCTGCAGTAGGCTGTATGTTGGAACTGAAGTCGAGAGGAATCAGAATTCCGGAAGAGATTAAGATTGTTGGGTTTAACGACGATCCTGTTTCCGTTATTGTTTCTCCTCAATTGACAACCATTTCCTATCCGGGACGTGATGCAGGTATTGTGGCTACCAGTAGTTTAATCGATTATCTCGATGGTAATCATGAAACAATTGCTTCTCAGAAACTGTTACTGGAAACAGACCTGATTATAAGGGAATCGTCGGCAAGAGTAATTTGAAAAAAGATAATAGAAAATAGATAGAAAGATGGTGTTGTTATTGGTGATGGTTTTTGTCCCCATCCTTATTCAGGGGCTGATGTTTTTCTTGTTCTTTAAAAAGCATCGAAAGAGTTTTGGAAATAACTGAAAAAGGGTTTCATTATTTT
>DAOQAB010000034.1:0-14426 GCA_035353695.1 Prolixibacteraceae bacterium | reverse complement strand
CCGGAATGTATAGTTCATTTTAGCAGATAGGTTATGAGTTATTTAGATGGTTTATTCAACTTAGACGGAAGAGTTGCCGTTATTACTGGTGGAGGTGGCGTTCTTGCCTCAGAGATTGGAGGAGGGCTTTCCCAGGCAGGTGTGAAGATTGTTTTTCTCGATATTAATGAAGAGGCAGCACTGGCTGCCGCACAGAGAATTATTGATCAGGGACGTGAAGCGATTGGGTTAAAAACCAATGTGCTGGATATGGAAGCACTGAAAGAGTGCAGGGATTTGATTCTGAAAAAATATGGCAAGATCGATATCTTGTTAAACGCAGCCGGGGGAAATATGGCTGGTGCATCGGTTAATCCTGGTCAAACTATCTTTGATTTGAATATTGATGCGTTGGATAAAGTTACCGATCTTAATTTCAAAGGAACCGTTCTTCCTTCGATGGTATTTGGTGAGGTAATGGCCAAACAGAAATCTGGCAATATTATCAATATCTCATCAATGGCTGCATTGCAAGCCATTACTCGTCAGGTGGGTTATTCCGCAAGCAAAGCTGCGGTATCAAACTTTACGATGTGGATGGCAATGGAGATGGCGTTGAAATTTGAAGGTTCAATACGTGTAAATGCCATTGCCCCCGGATTTTTTATTGGAAACCAAAATCATGATTTGCTGATAAATCCCGATGGTTCTTATACCGAAAGAAGTATGAAGATCATTAACAATACGCCAATGGGGCGTTTTGGTGAAGCAAGTGAACTGGTTGGCGCCGTTCTTTATCTGGCCAGTGATTCTGCATCGTTTGTAACAGGAGTCGTACTTCCAATTGATGGTGGATTTAGTACATTCAGCGGGGTGTAAACTTGATGGTGGATTTTGGATGCCCGATGGCGGTTTCTAAGCAAAGTCGAAGCATAGATTTTTTTGAACGTTGGAATTTGATTATACATGGAATTTATTTATTCATGGCGTTGGTTTGGTCCGAATGACCGGATAACCTTGCCTCAGATACGGCAGGCAGGTGCATCGGGGATTGTCACTGCTTTACACCAGATCCCGGTTGGTGATGTTTGGGAAAAAGAAAGAATCCTTGAACGGAAAAAAGTAATTGAAGAGAACGATCTTTCATGGGTCGTTGTTGAAAGTCTGCCTGTGAGTGAAGATATTAAACGGCAAACCGGTGATTACCTTCAGCATATCGAAAATTATAAAATATCGATCCGTAACCTGGCCGATTGTGGCATTAACCTGATTTGTTACAATTTCATGCCGGTACTCGACTGGTCGCGAACGAACCTGAAGGTTCAATTCAGGGATGGGAGCCAGACGTCGGGTTTTCAGCTTTTCGTTTTTGCTGTTTTCGATCTTTTTATTTTGAAAAGAGATGGAGCTGAAAAGGACTATTCGCCAGATGTTGTGGGGAAAGCCGAAACATATTTTAAAAGTTTGGATGCCGAAGGGATTCAGCAATTGAAGGATACCATTCTTTATGGCCTTCCGGGGTCCATGCAGACTTATTCCCTCGAAGAATTTCAAGGCCATTTAAATCTTTATTCAGGCATCGACCGGGCTAAATTGAAAGAACATCTGAGCTATTTCCTGAATGAGATCATTCCGGTGGCAGAAGAATGTGGGGTAAAAATGGCTATTCATCCCGATGATCCACCATGGAATTTGCTGGGGCTGCCCCGCATTGTCAGTACGCTGGAAGATTTGCAGGATGTTGTTTCGATGATAAAATCACCATCCAATGGCATTACTCTTTGTACCGGCTCACTTGGGGCAGGGCATTTCAATGATTTACCCGCTATTGCCCGGCAAATGGCACCCCATATACATTTTACCCATCTTCGGAATTTAACCCGGGATTCCGGTCTTAATTTTCAGGAAGATACTTTCTTCGGTGGAGATATCGACATGGTGGAGGTGGTGAAAGAACTGGTCAAAGAAGGCTTCCGAAGGGAAAAAGAGACCGGTGAAGTTTGTTTGTTACCGGTTCGTCCCGATCATGGACATCAGATGTTGGAAGACATTGGAAAAGAGAATTATCCCGGATACAGCCTTTATGGACGAATGAAAAACCTGGCAGAAATTAAGGGGCTGACAATGGGGATAATCCGTGGGCATTAGTTTTTTAAATCGATAGTTTTAAGACGACAAAATCATGATATTTACCTCTGTGGATGGATTCTCTTTCATCTACAGAGGTTTGTTTTTTTAAGGG
Organism: Prolixibacteraceae bacterium; assembly: GCA_035353695.1. GTDB lineage: Bacteria > Bacteroidota > Bacteroidia > Bacteroidales > Prolixibacteraceae > CAYMTR01. Next base: position 12,205 of record DAOQAB010000034.1, on the reverse strand, counting down.
GCAAATCTTTTTATCTTTAAAAAAAATAAAAGGAGGAATAATGAAAAATAAGCTATTTTTTATTGCATTAATTATGATTGCAGTAGCTGCGAAAGGACAGGATGTGCCTGCATACTTCAATCCAGAGAATTCAATCGATGATCGGGTTTCTGACATGATTTCCCGGATGACTCTTGAAGAAAAAGTCTCGCAGATGGTTTACAACAGTCCGGCAATATCGAGGCTGGATATCCCGGAATATAACTGGTGGAATGAATGTTTGCACGGGGTGGCGCGTTCGGGCAGGGCCACTGTTTTTCCTCAGGCAATCGGTATGGCTGCCACTTTTGACAAAAAATTGATTTTCCATGTGGCTGATGCTATTTCGGACGAAGCCCGTGCGATGTATAATGCGGCGGTAAAAAAAGGGTACCGGAATCGATACGATGGGCTTACGTTTTGGACTCCCAATGTCAATATTTTTCGTGATCCCCGCTGGGGAAGAGGTCAGGAAACATATGGAGAAGATCCGTATCTGACCGGGCAAATTGGGGCAGCCTTTGTAAAAGGACTTCAGGGGAATAATCCACAATATCTTAAAACAGCAGCCTGTGCCAAACACTTTGCGGTTCATAGCGGGCCTGAAAAATTACGACATGAATTTAATGCCCTGGCATCGCAGAAAGATTTGTATGAAACCTATCTTCCTGCATTTAAAACATTGGTCGATGCTGGTGTCGAATCGGTTATGTGTGCTTATAACCGGACGAACGATGAACCATGCTGTGGCAACAACTATTTGATAAAAGATGTTTTACGTGGGAAATGGAATTTTCAGGGGCATGTGGTTTCCGATTGCTGGGCATTGGTCGATTTTTATCAGGGGCACAAAGTGTGTGATAATGCAGTTCAGGCAGCAGCGAAGGCATTGAAAGCCGGCGTAAATCTGAATTGTGGCGTCGTTTATCCTTCTTTGGTCGATGCTGTAAAACAAGGTCTGGTAACCGAAGAAGAAATTAATGCCTCTCTTTCAATTCTCTTGAAAACCCGTTTTAAACTGGGGCTTTTTGACCCACAGGGAACAAACCCTTACGATAAGATATCGGAAGATGTCATTGATAGTGAAGGGCACCGGGCGTTGGCACGGGAAGTTGCTCAGAAATCGATGGTGCTTCTTAAAAACAATGGTGTATTACCATTGAAAAATGATTTGTCAAAGTATTATGTAACCGGGCCTAATGCAACCAGCGTTGAATGTTTGCTGGGGAATTATCATGGGGTAAATGGCCGGATGGTAACCTTTATGGAAGGAATCGTTTCGGCTGTAGCAAATGGATCACAGGTTCAATATCGTCCGGGGATTTTGCTTTCGCAGAAGACTTCAAACCCCATTGACTGGGTGATTGGAGATGCCACCACTTCCGATGCCACCATTGTCGTACTGGGAATCAATGGCTATCTCGAAGGTGAAGAAGGTGAAACATTACTCTCTCCTTATGCCGGCGATAAACTCGATTACGATTTACCGGGCAGTCAGGTTGAGTTCTTGAAAACAATTGCTCAGGGAACTGAGAAGCCTGTAATTGCTGTGGTTACAGGAGGAAGTCCCATGAATTTGGCCCAGATACAGGAGTATGCCGATGCGGTTATTTTGACATGGTATCCGGGTGAAGAGGGCGGTAATGCGCTGGCTGATATTATTTTCGGGAAGGTCTCCCCTTCGGGTAAGCTGCCAATAACATTCCCTAAATCGTTCGATCAGTTACCTCCGTACGAAGATTATTCCATGAAAGGAAGAACCTACCGTTTTATGGAACAGGAGCCACTCTATCCGTTTGGCTTTGGACTTACCTATTCAAAATTTGAACTTTCACAACCCGTCTTGTCATCTGCAAAAATGAATTCCAAATCGAAAGTTGAAATTTCGGGAACAATAAAAAATATCGGGAAATTTGAATCGGATGAAGTGGTTCAGTTGTACATTTCGGAAGAGGACGCCTCTGCTGAAACTCCGCTGTTTTCTTTAAAGGGTGTTCAGCGAATCCATCTAAAACCGGGTGAAAGCACCGATGTCTGGTTTGAAATAACGCCGGAAATGCTCGAACAGATCAATGCGGAAGGGAATCCTATTCTGGAAAAGGGGAAGTATAAAATTTATATGAGTACATCGCTTCCAACTCAGCGTTCGCTGGAATTAGGAAGTTGCCTATCCGTATTTGCGGAACTGGAGGTGAAAAAATAAGGAATAGTTTTTTACAAAGGCTAACCAAGGCCGTATTTGTTGAAAGATTTGCCCCTCACTTCTTCCCGAAAGAGATACAATTGCATCGGCAAATCTTTTCTTAATTTCACATTTTTGTAAAAACCTAATCGGAAGAAAATGAAACGAGCATGTTCGCCAACAACACAAACACGGATGAAAATTCACATGCGAGTTCCGTCCGACCTTAATAAACAAATTATTTTCGGATGAAAAAATATGGAATAAACCCGTTATGGGCTGGTTTGTTGCTGATTTCAATCTTTTTGAGTCCATTGTTTGTCGAAGCAGAAGTAACGCTCCCGTCCATTTTGGGTTCAAACATGGTCGTTCAGCGAGAAATTGGAACCAATGTATGGGGATGGGCAAAACCTGGTGAAAAAATTGTGGTCGCGTTTCGTGATCAAACAGTTAAAACAAAGGCCGATAAGAATGGCGCATGGAAAGTGAAGCTTCCAACTGGTGAAGCGGGTGGGCCTTTCCTGATGACTGTTCAGGGCGAGAATAAAGTGGTGCTCGACAATATTTTGGTCGGGGATGTTTGGCTTTGCGGAGGACAGTCGAATATGGAATTCACGCTGAAACAAGCTGAAAATGGCGCCATAGAGGCTAAAAAAGCCAATTTGCACTCAATTCGTCAGTTTAAAGTAGAAAAGAATGCCGCGTTAATTCCGGTTGAGAAAACGGCTCCGGGCAATTGGCTTGAATGCAACCCTCAAAACGCTCCCGATTTTTCGGCTGTTGGTTACTTTTTTGCGAAAAAGATTTTCATGGAAACAGGAATTCCTATTGGGCTGATTTATGACAATTGGGGTGGTACGATGGTGGAAACCTGGACCAGTGAAGAGGGCTGTAAAACCGACTCTAATTTGGTAAGATGGATTGCTGAAATGAAGAAAATCGATGCTGAAGAACTGGCAAAAAATCAATTGGTTATCTTTGAAAAATATCGGGAAGAGCTCGCGAAGGTGGAGAAACCCGATTGGGATCATGAATATATCCATCCCGAGTACGATGATTCAAAGTGGTATTCATTTGCTCAACCGGCTTTATGGGAAACGCAGGAAGGGTATGAGTATTTTGATGGGGTAATGTGGTACCGTAAGTCGGTGGTTTTGCCTCATGATTTTAATTGTTCGAATGCCAAAATTTCTCTTGCCCGAATTGACGATAGCGACATCACCTGGATCAATGGAAAACGGGTAGGAGAAACCTTTAATCAATATAATCTGGTTCGGGTGTATGAAATCCCCCGGGAAATACTTCGTGAAGGGAAGAATCAACTGGTCGTCAGGATGGAAGATTATACCGGTGGTGGTGGCTTTCACGGTTCTGCGTCTGAGATGTATCTGACCGATGGTGTACAGACAATTGACCTTTCCGGAGAGTGGAAAATCATGAAGGATGAACTTAAAACGCCTTCCAATCCTGAAAATCCGAGCCAATCACCCATTCAGCCCAATCAGTTTCCAGCTTTGCTGTTCAACGGCATGATTAATCCGGTAATAAATTATGCAATGAAGGGTGTAATCTGGTACCAGGGTGAAGCCAATGCAGACCGGATGAATCAGGCATTGTCGTATCAAAGCCATTTGGAAAATATGATTACTGACTGGAGAAAACGGTGGGGTGTTGGCGATTTTCCATTCTATCAGGTTCAGTTGGCTAACTTCAGGCAGGAAACTCCAACACCTCCGCAAACCGATGTTTGGCCTTATCTTCGCGAAGCGCAGGCGAATGTGGCTAAATTTCCTCATGCCGGTATGGCTTGCATCATCGATATTGGCAATGCCAACGATATTCATCCAACCGATAAATTGGACGTGGGGAATCGATTGGCTATCATTGCACTGAAGAATGATTATGGTAAAAACATCATTTCCGGCGGACCAAAGATTGATCATGTCTCTTTTGAGGAGAATAAAGTATTTGTTTCCTTTAAAGAGGTTGGCAAAGGTTTGGTTGTGAAAAATAAATACGGCTATATCACAGGATTTGCGGTTGCCGGATTTGAAAAGGAATTTCATTATGCAAAAGCAACATTGGCCGGGAAAGACCGGGTTATGGTCACCTGTGATTCGGTTAGTAAAATTGAAGCGGTAAGGTTTTTATGGGCTGATAATCCCGGCGAAATTACCTTATATAATTCGGAAGGGTTGCCCGCTGAGCCTTTCCGAACCGATAACTGGTGAAGATTTATTGAGTAATTTTTGTTTCAGATAATCAAATAATTAATCTATATCTATGAAAAGAATCTTTTTAACCATTCTTGCTGTTTCGCTGTTTGTAGCAGCAAATGCACAGAAATTCCCAGGGTTGGCTGAAACGCCGCCAATGGGCTGGAACAGTTGGAATATCTATGCCTGTGATATCAACGAGAATCTGATTAAAGAAGTGGCCAAAGCGATGGTCGATCGCGGTCTGCGCGATGCTGGTTATGAATATGTCGTGATCGACGATTGCTGGCATGGAGTGCGTGATAGCCTTGGTTTTATTCAGTGCGACCCGGTTAAATTTCCTTCCGGGATTAAAGCGCTTGCCGATTATATCCATTCTCTGGGATTAAAATTTGGTATTTATTCCGATGCGGGATGGAAAACTTGCGGAGGACGTCCCGGTAGTCGTGGATACGAATTTCAGGATGCCATGCAGTATGCCAAGTGGGGAGTCGATTACCTTAAATATGACTGGTGCTCCACCGATGGTCTGAATGCTGTGGGAGCCTATCAAACCATGCGTGATGCGCTTTACAAAGCGGGTCGTCCGATTGTCTTTAGTATGTGCGAATGGGGGCAAAGCAAGCCCTGGCTTTGGGCAAAAGACACCGGGCACCTGTGGCGTACAACGGGCGATATCTGTAACAAATGGGAAGGGAATATCACGTATGGTACATGGACTGCCTGGAGTGCCATGACGATTCTGGATATGCAGGATGGGTTGCGCGAATATGCAGGACCAGGTCATTGGAACGATCCCGATATGATGGAAGTTGGTAATGGCTTGTCAGTTAGTGAAAACCGGGCTCATTTTTCCATGTGGTGCATGATTGCAGCTCCTTTGATTGCCGGAACCAATATCCAGAAGGCATCCGACGAAACAATTGCCATACTGACCAACGAAGAAGCTATTTCAATCAACCAGGATAAGCTGGGTGTTCAGGGCTTTAAATTCTCAAAAAAGGATAGTCTGGAAATATGGTACAAACCATTGGCCGATAATGAATGGGCTGTGTGTTTTTTGAATAGGGATTCTCTTTCAAAATCAATTGATTATAGTTGGGTTGAGCAAAATGTGATCGATGGATTTGCGAAACGGGTAACCAATTTTCCATTTATCACCTATTCGGTTCGTGATGTTTGGGCGCATAAAGAGTTGGGGAATACCAAGATCAACCTGAAGGCACAGTTACCTCCGCACGATGTACTGATGCTTCGACTGAAACCAGTTAAAAAGTGAAAATATTACGGAATCAATCAATTTCGAAGAAGGGGAAGTCTGGTGGCTTCCTCTTTTATTTTACGATGGTTTGCAAATCTTGCAATATCCTTTCAGGTAAAGATGATATTCATCAATCCGGAACTGATCGAGGCCATCGATTTCCAAATTTTTTCCTACCCTGAAATCAAACACCCCGCCACAACCTTTGCATTTAAAATGCCCGTGAAGAGAAATATCCGCATCATATCTCACCTCATTGTCTTCAATGTTGACAACGATTGCAATTCTCTTCTCGACAAACAATTTCACCGTGTTATAAACCGTTGTTTTTGAGAGCGAAGGAATTGAAGGCGATAAAGCCATATGGATGTTATCGGCTGTAGGGTGAATCCGATTCATAAAGAGATACTCATAAATTTTTTCCCGTTGGATCGATGGCTTTATGCCATGTTGAGTTAAAAATTCACTTATTTTTTCCATTCTGCATGTTTGTAATTGTTACAAATGTATTTCTTTGTTTTTTCAAATGCAAGTGAAGGAGTAAAGATTGGCTTTTTTTATTGTTGTTTGATAGACAATGTGTTGTTTTGATTAATGAAGATTTAACGTTAAAATTTACAACAACTCTTGTTGGATATAAATAAAATGATTTAATTTGTAATGATTACAAACTGAAAATAAATTTAAATAATATGAATACATTAGTTGGAAAAAAAGCACCCGTTTTCTCAAGTAAAGCTGTTGTAAACGGTTTTGAATTTGTAGATGATTTTTCGTTGTCTCAGTATGTGGGTAACAAGTATGTGGTATTCTTCTTTTACCCAATGGATTATACTTTTGTGTGTCCAACTGAAATTCTGGCTTTTCAGAATAAGCTGGCAGAGTTTGAAAAACGTGGCGTAGCCGTTGTGGGTTGTTCGGTCGATTCCGAATTCTCTCATTGGGCATGGTTGAATACCGAAAAGAAAAATGGTGGAATCAAAGGGGTAACTTTTCCTCTGGTCGCTGATTTTTCGAAAACAATTTCAATGAATTATGGCGTACTTGCCGGTGAATACGATTACAACGAGGAAGGAGAAGCGGTATTCAATGGAGCTCCTGTTGCCTATCGTGGTCTTTTCCTGATCGATAAAGAGGGAGTTGTCCGACACGCTGTGATCAACGATCTTCCTTTAGGCCGAAATGTGGATGAAGCATTGAGAATGGTTGATGCCCTGAAACATTTTGAAGAGTTTGGAGAAGTTTGCCCGGCTAACTGGAAAGAAGGCGAAGTTGCAATGAAAGCCACCGCCGACGGTGTCGCCAGTTATTTGTCAGCGCATTAATGTTTTTATGGCTAGATAATATTGATTTTTTGGTTTATTAAAAAATTATTGAGTATTTGTTGTTTGTTGGAAAGCCGGTAATAATTTACCGGCTTTCGTGTTTTTTCTTTGAGGTGATTTTATTGGGGTTGCATTACTTTGATCAGGTTACGGATATCATAACCCCGTTTTTGGGCTTTGTCAAGAAGCATGGTGTAGGTCTCTTCATCCTGTTGTGGCGTACGGCTTAAGATCCACAGGTAATTGGCAGAATTGCTTCCAATCAAAGCATACTGGTAGTTTTTATCCAGCTCCAGAATATTGTAGGGAGCATAGAAAAACAAGAAGAAAGAAACTTTGATGTTTCGGGGCTTTCGGGGATCAATAATTTTTGCCTTTCCGGTAGCTTTGCTGAGTTTTCCTCTCAGGCTTTTTTTGTATCCCTGGTTGATTACGTTTATCTTTCCGTCAGGACGTAAGGAATAAGTTGCCGTAGTTCCTTCCAGTCCTCTTTCGAATGAGTGGTCAAAACGTGCAATTTCGTACCATGTTCCAAGGTATTTCTCCAGTTCGAAAGGGAACTCTTCGTGGATGGTTTGATCGGGTTGTGTCATAGCTGTTTGTTTGCAAGCGAGTAATATAAATAACAAAAACAAAAATCTTTTCATCGTTTCTTTTTTGATTCAAGTTACTGAATCGGAGCGGCAATTGCAAGATGCTTATTTCTTGATCTTCAGAAATTGTGAAGCATAGCGAAAACCATCTATTTCGGCTTTAATAAAGTCGAACAGGTTTTCTCTGGAAATCATGGCATGTTGTAACAGTACGTTGGCCATTCCGTAAACAGAAGGAAGGATCGATTTCTTGGTATAATAAAAACCGTCCAGAAAGTTTTTGATGCCACCGGAGATGATGAGGTTCTTGCATTGAACCGGATGATCGAAGATAATCTCATTGACAATTTCCAGCATTTCAGCGGCATTGTGTCCAAAAGTTGCCAGAGGATACATGAATTCGGAATGAGGTTGTTTGTTCCTCATAATTTCGATGGAAGCAAAATTGGTGCCGCCAAATGCCCCGAATTCCAAACCGAAAATGTCGAGACGAAGAAGCTTTTCGATGCTTTCGGGTCCCATTCCCTGCCCAACTTCTTTCACAAGAATGGGATATTGGCCTTTCAACTCATCCAAAAACTCAGCAATCGTTTCGATGGGTGGTTTCTTAAAAAGATCACCTTCCGATTGCAGCCATTCCTGGGTGGGGTTTACATGAATGATCAACCCATCGGCTTTGAGTTTGTGTATTACCAGTTCGTGTACTTTTTCTGTTTCGTGGTTGCGTATCAGTTCTTCTATTTGAGCTACTCCCAGGTTTGCATAGAAAGGCCGGTCGTCTCCAAGGATGGGACGCAAATTGAAATCATTGAAAAAAAGGTCGTCCTTTAGAAGAATCCGGCAAGAACCCAGTCCAATCCCCAGTCCAAATTCGGCACAAGCTTCGGCCAGCAGGTGGTTGATTTTTCCTGCTTCTTTTGAGCCGCCTGTCATACTGGAAATCCACATTGGATGGTGCATGATTTTACCCAAAAAGTTGATTTCTTCCTTTCCGTCGGGGTGAGCCGAAAGCAGGGGTTCATAGTAAAACCGCTCATCGGGATTCGATGTGGATGGCACAGATAAAGCGGCAAGTGTGATGTGATCTGTTTTTCGCTGTGTCATGGTGACTTCCTTTTCTTTTTCAAATATACGGTTTATCGGTCCATTACAAAGTTGTTCATCCGTTCTTTTCCGTCAATGGTTTTGATATATACATTGCTTCCAGCCGGTTTGATCAACAGATCATCGATTGTGATGTATTTTCCTTTGACTACCAGCTGATACTTTAATCCTTTTTTGAAAGATATCTTTTTATCAACCCGAAGCCAGTTCTTGTAAATGTTATGCCCGGTTTCAGTATCAAGGGAAATGGTATTGATTGCTGTATTGTAACAATCGATCTCATTCACGAAAGCTTGTGGAATTCCATAAATTCGGGGATCGAAGTAAAGCCAGAATGAAATTTCATAATCTCCTTCCATCCCTTTTCCCGGGAAATCTTCGTAAAAGATCTCGGCTTTGCCGTTTTTTTGGAACAATGCACCAGTCCCGGTGAAACTGTTTTTTGAGCGATTATTCTCGAAATTGAGATAGAAAATCTTGTTGAGGTTTGTATCTGCTTTTATTTCGCTGGTTCCCTGTAATTTGGGTTTTACGCTGTCGGCCCACTCCAGCCAGTTCTGATAGCTTTTTTCAAAAAAGGAAGGTGAAATGGAAGAAAGTGTGAGCCACGGGTCGCCCCAAAGGGAATCGGAATGATTTTTAAGCCATTGTTCGCTTTGGGTGAGCGTATCGTTCATCGTCAGGATCAAAATGGGTTTTTCGTTCATGTCGTTGAACCGGGTTTTTCGGATGCACGAATCCGAAAGAATCTGGATGCTGCTTAATGCCTGGCTTAGTGAAATTCTGGGTGATAGGCTTTGTATCAATGGAATCCGGGAGTGATAAGAGCACTTCATCCCTTCACTGAACCCATTCAATTTCTTTTCAAATGTCATTTTGTCGTCCGATGTGTTGACAAAAGGCAGGCAAAGTAAAGCCTGGAATTCCTCTGGTTTCCTTTGCATGGCATAAAACCTGTTCATAAATAACTCATCGGTCGGCTTGAGGTAAGTATTTTGGTTTTTTATGTGTCCAAACGACCGTTGGGCATTAAGCGATGCTTCAACCGACCAGGCAAAAACGACCAGTACAATCAGCCATGTAGATTTCGTTTTCAGATTTTGTTCCCTGAGTTTTTCGACGTACCGATAAATCACAATGGCTGAATAGACCGTGAAAACATAGTAAAAAATCCAGGCAAACCTTCCGGGAGCATTGAATTGCCAGAGGTTTGGAACGATGTCGATCAAAAAGCCCAGTCCCCAGTTAAACGGGAAACACATCGCGAAAAGCAAAATCAGAAATGCGGCCAGCAGGTATGGGTTAAACTCTTTTTCGGGGAAAGCCAAACCAATTTTTTTGCGGGTATAAAACCGGTACAAAATGATACCAGTGAGAATGGCAGCCACGATGATTGCCGGAAAGCCAACATTTGCCTGTCCTTCGGGACGGATATGAAATTGGGTGTACGTATAACCAAGAACCGACTGAACGATCCGGTCGAAAGGCATGAAAACACTGAATAGGTTGGCATGATCGACAAAAAAACCATACGGGTTCGATGGACGGTCGTTTACGTTGTCGGTAATCCCGAACATTCCACCAACCACCAACATCGGGATGAGTGCCAGAATGAAAAGGATTATTTCCTGTTTGTGAATGGATTTCAGATTCTTGTAGTTAATCCAGCAGTCTGCGGCGATGAGTCCCAACAGGAATATTGAAAACAATCCAACATACCAGATGCTGGTCAATCCGCCAACGATTGAGGTGACAGCCAGTAATACTCCCCAAAGCCACGGTTTGTTTCCATCCCTGAATTTCAGCAGGAAATACCACCACATAGGGATAAAAAACAGGTAACTCATTTCGAAGTTTCCTTTTATCCGGCTTAGTTGAGGCGATAGAAAACAGATAATTAGCGAAATGACAACAGAATACCATACAGGGAGCTTATACCGGCGTAAAATCAGGAACAGGAAAGGCAACACCAACAGAAGCGAAAAGATAATCGAGACATTGATGATGGCCACTCCGTATTGCAATACCGGAGATATTGCTTTATTGTAAAGCTTAAAAAACAGCAGATGAAAAGGTTGGTTGTTATCCATCTGGATGTGTTCGCCATACGGATAGTTTACCATCTCATTTTTAACACCGTTCCCGTATTTTAGTTGAGCCGAAAAATCATAGTAATTTTTAATGGCTGTCCCCGATTTTGATACGATGTACTCGCTGGGTTTGCTCAGGTAAGGGTTAAAAACGATGATAACAAAAACGGTCATGACCGCTAAAAGAATCAGGATCCCTGTGATATTTTTTTTCATCCGGCTGGTTTTTTCTGTTGTTACAAATATAAATAAAAGAAAATGGGCAGGATTAAAAAATCTTCTGAGAAAGATTCCGCAAATGAATAGAATCTTTTTCGGTAGAAATCAGTGTGCCATAAATCTTTTTCCGAGATCCAATTATCTTCAATGAGTTACTGGGCTCTGACTGAAATTCGTTTTTATTCCATTCACACGAATAATGATCCTTTTTGAAATATCGTCGTTGTAGATCGTATCGGTTTGAAGTTGAATACTACATCTGCTGGCTGCATTTGACAACATTTTTAGCAAAATAGTCGCATTTCTTCCAGGTGTAGAATAAACGTGGATAGTATTTTCTGTAGAAATTAAACTGTCAAGTTCAACTGGTGTAATTCGCCATCGTTTGGGTTTTTCTTTTTCTCCTTCATAGGTAATTATATTTGGATTTAATTTGACCAATTTGGAAAGATATTTTTCCCGATGCCTGCAATAGCTTAGTCCGTAAACAAATCCGTTTTCAACACAAGGGGCACTTTCCCATGTGGGTTCAATAAACCAGTAATCATTTTTATCGATTTCATTCTTGACAAACGCCTCAATTTTTTCGCGTTCCGATTTTTCCTTTTTAATGACCGTAAAACCGTTGTTTAATTTAGTGGTTGTAGAAATAAGAAAAGTGAGGGGAAGTAATAAACACACTACCCAGGCAACCAATTTCCTTTCGAAAATTTCAGAAAAGAAGAGTGTGATAATAAAAAAAGCGAACCCGAATATTGAGAATAAAGGCGTAAGGTAGTAATTGCTAAAATGTTTGATGACAATTAAAATTTGAAGAAACATTATGGCCAGAAATCCGGAAAAGATAAAAATGTTCCTTTTTCGTTTTTCTTCAGAAAATTTGATGATTGAAAGAATTAAACAGACAATTAGGAAAAGCAGGAATAGAATCAATTCAGGGTTTAACGTGAAAATACGTTTACTATTTTCGGTCATAGCAGCTAAATTGAAAATCCGATTTTCCCCACTACCATAAGAGCCTTCGTGGGTTATGATTTTTATAATAAAATCCTTATAGTAATGGAGCCTGTTGATAATCGGCGAAATGAAAACAAAAAAAGCGGCAATAACTGTTCCTGAATAAATCAGCCGGTTTCTATTGTCGTGGATAAAAATGAAAGGCAAAATAAGTATGGGTAGATAATTAAATTTGGTGGC
>DAOQAB010000033.1:0-32431 GCA_035353695.1 Prolixibacteraceae bacterium | reverse complement strand
TGGCACCGTTATCGTAAAAAACAGAATAGCCGGAGGAAGAGATAAAATGGGGAACCGAAAAGTTTAAGTTCTCCTCGCCCCAGCCATACCCCCAATGTGGTTCGTTATCGAGGTGCAAACGAAATCCGAGACGGTTGATGGGAATGGCTCCTTCGCCCCCTCCGAAAATCATCTCATCCTGATCGAGTTTGAAACGGAAACCAGAATAGATGGAGTCGCTGAAGAAACCTTTGCTGGTGGCAACAATCCGATTTTTCTTGTCAAAGAAACGGATGATAAAAGTTTTCTTGTCAACCGAAACGACCAATGAATCGGTTATCAGTTTCACAGTTAAGCTGTCCTCTTCCTTTTGATATTTTACCGGTTGAGGTTTCAGAAAGATGGCATCGGTGTTGGTCACCTGATTGTTTTCGCTCAATGAAAATTGCACAATGTTTGGAGAATAGGGTGTGATGATAAGGTTTCCCTTGTCTGTTTTTAAAATTACGGGACCATCACTGGTTGAAAAACCCAGAGCCGGGAGCCAAACCGGACAGAGGATCAGAAAGAACAGAACCAGAAAAATAGATACAGGTTTTTTCATAATCAAATACATCAATTTTCGAATAAAGGTATTCATCTTTTTAGTTTCATATTACCCTTTCCGCCCGAAGGAAGGTTTGTCCAATTACGTTATTTTCTACCGCGGTCGGTTATTAAAGCCTTCATCTTTCATCACCGGGTTAGAACCCGGCGTTATCAATATGACGCCCCTACAGGGCTTTCCGCTGCCACCGCCAATTTCAATTCCAGTACAATTTCCGCCCTAAGAAACGATTCTTTCCTCTTTAGGGGAAAGATGTCACGCAGTGACAGATAAGGGTGTTTTTTTATTCCAGTTCAAGCACCAAACTACTTTTGCCATCAATCGGCAAAGGCCGATCAAGTTCAAATCGCTTATCGTTCATCACATCTTTCCCGTTGTGATGACTGGCGATACCCTGGGAAAATCTTGCCAAATCGACTGTTTTGGATTCGGGATTATCGTTCAGGATCACCATCACCGTCTTTTCATCATTCATCCGGAAGTAGACATAGATATTATCCTGAGGAATAAAATGGAGCAGCTTTCCATTCTGTACCACCGAGTTTTGATTTCGCCAATGAATCAACTTCTTCAAATAGTTGTAGACCATATTCTCGGTTTCTGTCCGACCGGAAGCCGTAAACACCGAACGCTCATCGTTGCTCCATCCACCGGGCATTTCACGGCGAAGATCACCGTCGCCTTTCCCTTTATCGCCACCCATCATGATTTCGCTTCCATAATAGATTTGGGGTATTCCCCGGGTGGTAAGCAGAAAGGTAAATCCCATCAAAAATTTCTTTACATCACCTTTCACTTCGGTACTGAAACGCTGGGTGTCGTGATTATCAGCAAAGATCACCAGATTCGAAGCATTCTGGTATAAATAATCCTGTGCCAGGGTTGTCCACAACTGCCCTACTCCGCGGTCCCAGCCTTGCTGATCTTCGTTGAAAGCAACCGACATGGCATCGTGAACCGGAAAATCCATCACGGAAGGCAATCCGGAATCGTATCCGTTGTAATTGACTGTTCCGCTTTGCCAGTAAGCCACCTGTGAAGGAATATGTTCCCAACACTCGCCAACCATGTTCAGGGTTGGATATTCGGCAAGAATGGATTTGGTCCATTCCGCAGCTTTCACCGGGTCGTTATAAGGATAAGTATCGACACGAATACCGTCGAGCCCGGCAAATTCAACCCACCAGATGGCAAACTGCTTCAAATAAGTCAGTAAGAAAGGGTTATTTTGGTTCAGGTCGGGCATTGCATCAACAAACCAACCATCAAAATTTAATGACTTATCCAAATTTGAGATATAAGGGTCGTTGGTGGTGGCAATACGATAATTGGTTCGTGTATGAATCTCGTTATTTCCATGAGTCCAGTCCTGAAAAGGCAGATCTTTCATCCAGGGATGTGCCGAACCACAATGGTTGGGTATCATGTCCATAATTACCTTCAACCCTTTTTGATGGCAAAGCTCAACCATCGCTTTGTATTGCTCGTTAGTTCCGAAGCGTGGATCAATTCTGTAATAATCGGATGTAGCATAATGATGGTATGACTCCCACGACTGGTTATCTTCAAGCAAAGGTGAAGTCCAAATGGCAGTAATCCCTAAATCGGCCAGGTAATCGAGGTGATCAACAATCCCTTTGATATCTCCCCCGTGACGACCGTACTGATCGCCGCGGTTTGCCTTATCGGGATAACCTTCTGCGTTGTCGTTTGACGGATCGCCGTTGGCAAAACGGTCAGGGAAGAGAAGATACATCACATCCGAATTGCTAAAGCTCTTCCGGGTTGCGGAACCGTTGCTCCGCACATTCAACACATATCGATAGGTTGAAACCACTTTTTTCCCGCTTTTGAAAACGATATCAAAAGACCCGGCTTTGGTATTGGGAGCAATTTTCAGATCGACAAACAGATAATTGGGACTATTGGCCCGCGTAACCGACTGAATGGTTACCCCTTCATAATTAATTTTAGGTGTCAACAACGTGATGTCATTGCCATAAACCATCAATTGAAGGTTGGGGTTCTTAAAACCAATAAACCACGACGAAGGGTCAATCCGGTTAACCGATGCCGCCGAAAGCGACAGAACCATGGTGACAGCTATAAGAGAAGAAAAAATCCTTTTCATCTTGTCTATAATGAGTTGTTATATTCAAAAATATTCACTGAGCTTTTCTTCAAAGAAACAATCTGGTTTTCAAGACCAATCTGAAGTTCAACCGGAGAATGGTTCACAATCTCGACTTTACCCCGTGAAACTTTCACATCCAAATGAGCGCCCCGGAATGAAATCCGGAAAGAATAAGCTTTCCATCCGTCGGGAATAAACGGTTTAATCGTTAAAACACCATCGTTTACACGAAGACCACCAAAACCAATGACGATGGCCATCCAGGTACCACCCATGCTGGTAATATGCAACCCATCGCTTGTGTCGTTGTTGTAATCGTCAAGGTCGAGACGGGAAGCTCTCAGGTACATTTCGTAAGCCTTTTCAGGGTTTCCAATCGAGGCTGCCAGTATGGTGTGGATACACGAAGAAAGCGAGGACTCATGCACCGTCAAGGGTTCATAAAAATTGAAATGACGGGTAATGAAATCTTTGTCGTATTCACTTTCAAAAAGATAGAGTCCCTGAAGCACGTCGGCCTGCTTGATGTAAGGAGAACGCAGAATACGGTCCCACGACCAGTGCTGGCTAATCGGCCTTTCGGCCGGATTGATCTGATCAGCCGGTGTTAATTCCTTATCCAGAAATCCGTCCTGCTGTAAAAAGATCTGCCGCTTTTCATCCCAAGCAAAGTACATTTTTTCGATAATCTCCTTCCACCGAAGAGTTTCTATTTTCTCATCGAAATGACACCTCCGGTAAATCTCATTCAGTGCTTCGGGATGATCTTCCTTCAAATAGTCAATGGTTTCCAGTGTATATTTCAGTGTCCAGACAGCCAGTTTATTGGTATACCAGTTGTTGTTCACGTTGTTTTCATACTCATTGGGGCCGGTAACACCCAGCATCACAAATTTTTGCTTTTCCGCGGACCAATTAACCCGCTGGCTCCAGAAACGCGAAATGGCCAGCAACACTTCAAAACCATACGAAGCCAGATAATCCCTGTCGCCGGTGTAGTTCACATACTGGTAAATGGCAAAAGCAATTGCTCCGTTCCGGTGTATCTCTTCGAATGTAATTTCCCACTCATTATGACACTCTTCGCCGTTGATGGTCACCATTGGGAAAAGAGCAGCCCCATTGTTGAACCCGAGCTTTTGACCGTTTTCAATGGCCTTTTGCAGTTGCTTGTAACGATAAACCAACAAATTACGGGAGACATTCGGATCGGCAGTAGCCAAATAAAACGGGAAGCAAAATGCCTCGGTATCCCAGTAGGTCGAACCTCCATATTTTTCGCCGGTAAAACCTTTCGGACCAATATTGAGCCGTTCATCTTCTCCGGTATAGGTCTGGTTCATCTGAAAAATATTGAAGCGGATTCCCTGCTGGGCAGCCACATCTCCTTCAACTTTGATATCACCGGTTTCCCATTTCCCGGCCCAATATTGTGTGTGTTCTTCCAGCAACGCGTCAAAACCGGCATCAAAGGCATCGTTCAGCAACGATTTCGATTCGTTAAATAACCGTGTCCGCGGGTAGTATTCACTGGAAGCATTCACCCCGTATTTATAAATGGTCAGAACACTGTTTTTCTTCACTTTCACGTCGAACGACGAAGCGATATATTTGTCGCGCGACTGGTTCTCAATGTGTACAGCATGTTCCTTGCCATCAACCTGAACCAAAAATTTCATTCCCGAGCATACCAAGAAATTGGTCTTCCGGGTATGGGCCGCCAGATAACCTTCGTTTCCGATGTTTTCGATGTACTCACCCTTCCAGAATTTCTCGTCGTAATTCGAATCTTCATTCGAAATATCGAAATCGACCGACGGCGTCATTCGAATTGTTCCGCTGAAATTCAACGGTTCTACCGAATAACGGATTACCCCAATTTCGGGCCTAACCATGCTCAGGAACCGCAACGCCGATACTTTCACCTGTTTCCCATCGGGAAACGAAACCACAAACTCACGGCTTAGGGTTCCCTGTTTCATATCGAGTTCCCTGCGGAACGATTCCGGGTAAATGGTTGCCAGATCAAGCTCTGCACCATCCACCGCAACACCGATCGAAACCCAGTCGGCCGCATTCAGTACTTTGGCAAAATATTCGGGATAGCCATTTTTCCACCAGCCCACCCGTGTTTTATCGGGATAATAAACTCCGGCAATGTAATTGCCCAACAAGGTAGAACCAGAAAATTTCTCTTCAAAATTCCCCCGTCCCCCCATTCGCCCGTTGCCCAGACTGAATATGCTTTCCGAAATTTTATTGTATTCGGGATGAAAACCATCCTCTATGATTTTCCACTCATCGTGGATCAGATAATTCTTCATTTTCTCTTGTAATTAAAGCATTTCATTACCAAAGGATGTTCGATTCTCGATATTCGTCCAGAACTTGATCTGGATTGTTTAATATCTTTTGTTCTTCCCCTTGTTTTCTAATGACTAATGACTTTTTAAAATTTAACCAGTTATACTTTATGCAACATCTCTAACGTGAAATGATCAAATCCTGGAACAACCAGATTTGCACCTGGCAAGTTTTCGGGTTGCCCTATTCCCACACACTTCATTCCTCCCCGAAGGGCTGCTTCAACACCAGCAGCTGCATCTTCAAAAACGATACAATTTGAAGGAGAAACTCCAAGTTCATAAGCACCTTTTAGAAAAACTTCCGGGTTCGGTTTCGCCTCCGACACCTTATTGCCATCGATAATTGCATCAAAATAGGAGGTCAACTGTAATTTATCGAGAATCATGGGCGTGTTTTTGCTCGCCGAACCTATTGCCGTTTTAATTCCTTTTGAACGCACACTATTCAGAAAATCGATCACTCCTGGTAAAATTTCATTGGGAGTCATCTTCTCAATGTAAGAGAGGTAGTCTCTGTTTTTACGCTCGGCAAGTTCCAGTTTATGGGCTTCATCGAGGGTGATACCACCAACTTCGAGCATAATTTCGAGTGAACGCATCCGGCTGACACCTTTAAGCCGTTCGTTGTCTTCGATGGTAAAATTGAAACCCAACTCTGCCGCCATCTCCCTCCAGGCCAGGTAATGGTACCTGGCCGTATCCACAATGACCCCATCAAGGTCAAAAATACAAGCTTCTATTTTCGTCATTTAATTCTTTTCTACTTTGCTTCTTTTGTTTTAATTAATAACACCGAGCATGCCCCAAGCAACATGGATACACCACAGATAACCAACATAAAGATGGCGTGGTTGTTGAAAAAGCTTTTAAGAATTGCTCCGCCTACCAAACCCGAAATGATCTGTGGCCCGGCAATGGTAAAATTGAAAATCCCCATGTAAACCCCCATCTTATCGGCAGGCAACGATTCGGAAAGCAAAGAATAGGGCATGGCAAGAATGGCAGCCCAGGCAATTCCAATACCGATCATCGAAAAAATGAGCATTCCGGGTGTGTTGAAGAAATACATCGAAATGTAACCGATACCACCCAAAACCAGCGCCAGGGAATACGTTGTTTTCCTTCCTATCAACCGGGCAATCTTGGTCATAAAAATGGAGAAGATCGCAGCAAAGAAGCTATACGCACCAAACAACACACCGACCCAGTTTCCGGCTTCCTGAAAAAGGGCCGACGAAGAGTCGCCAACAGGTGCCCCATATACATGCTGCGCCACAGCGGGAGTGGTGTACACCCACATCAGGTAAAGTGCGAACCACGAAAAAAACTGAACAATTGCCAGTTTGATCATCATGGGTGGCATTTCGGTAAAAAGATGCAGGAAATTACGAAACTTTTCTCCAGCCGATTTTTTCACTTTCTGCTGAGTGCTCCAGGCATCATAATCGAGGCCATTCTGCTCGCAATATTCCTTTGGTGGATATTCCTTTGTCCGGAAAACCGTCCAGATTACAGAGAGAAGCAATATGGAACCACCGATGTAGAAAGACCAGATAACTGAAGGCGGCACTTGCCCTGCAGGTGCCGTGTTTTGAACCCCTAAAACATTCGTTAAAATATATGGCAAAACCGATCCAAGAACCGCACCGGTATTGATCAGTAAACTTTGAACCGAATACCCCAGGGTACGTTGATCTTCGGGAACCATATCAGCGACCAATGCGCGGAAAGGTTGCATGGTGATATTAAATGAACCATCCATCAATGCAAACATGATTGCCCCAAAGACCAACGGCGGGATGACCGAAACCAAAGCCGCAGAATTGGGCATCAGCCACATGGCAAAACATGCAACGATTGCACCTCCGAGAAGGTAGGGACCCCGGCGTCCAAACCGGTTCCAGGTACGGTCGCTGGCTGCGCCTACAATGGGCTGAACAATTAGCCCCATTAACGGAGCAGCCAACCAGAAAAACGAGAGCGAATGCAAATCGGCACCCAAATTCGACAGGATCCGACTAACATTGGCACTTTGAAGGGCAAATCCTATCTGGATTCCTAGAAATCCGAAACTCACGTTCCAAATTTGCCAAAAATTGAGCCTTGGCTTTTTTTTCATTTCGATATTCGTTTTAGAAAATGATACAATGATTACATGAACTCATGCAACCAAGTTAATGATTCAGACAATCCAGAAATTTTAAGACCCGGGAAAAACCCGGTATAAGAAGCAAACTTGATTCAAAGCTACAAATTGAAAATTGAAAAAACAATTGTGTGACCGGCACTGAGATCGCTGAAAATACTCCTTAGTGGCCTTTTTAAGAAGAAAAGTCTTATTTCAATCGTTTGCGGAAAAATCAATTTTTTTAGAGTTTTTCAAACTTTTTTTAAACACGATTCAAGAAGGAGATCAACGAGTAGAACCCCGAACGATCAATTTAGTATCGATAATCTTCAATTCTGGTTCAAACAATTCGTCATCGCTTTCAATCCTTTCCAATAACAAATTGGCGGCTGTTCTTCCCATTTCATAACCATTCTGGTCAATGGTGGATAACTGAGGATCGGTCAGAATTGCCTCTCGCCCACCACCAAACCCAATGATTCCAATATCTTCAGGAATACGAACGTGATGCTTCTTCAATGCCATCATAGCCCCCATTGCCGTAAGATCGTTTACGGCAAATATGCCATCGGGCAAGTTATTCTCTTCAACCAGCTTTTCTATTGTTTCATAAGCCGATTCAAATTTGTCGGCCAAAAACATATTATTGGGAAGAGGTTCAAGAGAATGATCCTTCAATGCATCGGAAAACCCACGGTAACGATCCAACCCAATCTTAAGATTTTGCGTAGCAGCCAGATGGATCAACTTTCGATGTCCCCTTTCTATTAAATAATTGGTAGCCTTGTATGCAGCGCTATAATCATCAATCAACACCCGGTCGCAGGGGAAAGCCTCTACTCCCCGATCGAAAAAAACAACCGGGATGTTGTTGTCCTGAATAAATTTCAGATGGTCAAAATTCCGGGTCTCTTTTGCCAGCGAAACCAGCAACCCATCGACACGGTTGGAATAAAGCATCTGAGAATTTGCCAGTTCACGGTCATAACGTTCATTACTTTGGCAAATCATTACCTTATAACCGGTATCATAAGCAACATCTTCGATACCACTGATAACAGTTGAAAAAAAATAGTGGACTGTTTCCGGTATGATAATCCCAAGCGTAAAACTTTTTGAATGTTTTAAACTCAAAGCGATGGCATTGGGCTGGTAACTCAAATTCTTAGCCAACTGGTTTACAGCCTTTTTGGTTTGGCTGCTTATATCGGGATGATCTTTTAAAGCCCTCGACACCGTTGATGGTGAAATACCCAGCTCCCGTGCGATATCTTTTATGGTAACCTGATTACTTCTCATGGAAAAACTAAAAGTGATATAAAGATAAAAATAATAATGGATGGGGTCACTCAAAAAACGATGGTTTATTGCTTCCATCCCTTTTTTTCCAAACGAATTTACCCTATCCGATAAAATAGGCCCAAAAGATCAGATAATAATCCGGAAATGAAGCGAAAATGAACAATATTAAAAGGAATTGCCTGTATGAAAACAAAATAACCGGTCTAATTGTTAAAAAACAAAATAAGAAGCTTCCAAAAACGGAAAGTTGGGAAACAAAAAAACGATGTGTTAAAAAATATTTTTTTTCGCAAACGTTTGCGATTTCGATTGCAGTAAAATTTTTGGTCCACCTGTTAAAAAACGTAAAAATGGTATTAGAAAAAGACGTAATTTGCTTCACAATTCAGAATTTTTATTGAAGCAAACTTTAAATGAACATTTGGTTAAACAAAGTCAAAACTAATCTATGATGACATTTAAATTAAAAAAATTGCATTTGTTGATGCTCGTGTTCGCGATATTCTTCGTAAACCTGGCATTTGCACAACAAAGGACAATAACCGGAACGGTTACTGATAAAGAAACCGGAGAAAAAATGGTAGGTGTTACAATTGTCCTTAAAGGCACTACAACAGGAACGATTACCGACATTGATGGCAATTACAAGATTGCAGGTAATGTGGGGCAAACAATCGTCTATTCCTTCGTTGGATATAGAAAGGAGGAAGTTCTTATAAAAGAGCAAACTCAGATCAATATTCTATTAAGCGCAGAATACCAAAACATTGGTGAATTGATTGTAATTGGATATGGCACACAGAAGAAAGCTGACAAAACAGGTGCTGTAGCCCAAATTACATCCGACGAACTTATTGGAGGAGCAGTCACTGATCCTTTACAATCGATTACCGGTAAAGCAGCTGGTGTTGTTGTAACCAAAGGAGGAGGCAATCCAACCGATGATGCTAAAATTAAAATTCGTGGTAGCGCAGGTATTAGTGGTGCTACCAATACAAACCCTCTTTATGTTATCGATGGAGTTCCCGGAGCCGACCCCAATATGGTATCTCCAAACAACATTGAAACATACAATATTTTAAAAGATGCTGCCTCTACGGCTATCTATGGTTCTCAAGGTGCTAATGGCGTTATAATCATTACCACGAAAAGCGGTCAGGAAGGGAAAAGCGTTTTCAACTTAAGCTCTACAACCTCTGTTAATATGGTTGCAAAAACAATCGATTTGCTTTCGGCCGATCAATACCGTGACTATGTAAACAAATACGAAATGACCAGCTTGTTTACCGACGGTGGAGCTTCTACTAACTGGCAAAATGAAATTTTCAGAACAGCCATTAGCCAGCAGACTAACTTAAGCGCCAGTGGAGGTGGAAAAGGAAGTACTTACTATGGTTCCGTATCGCGCCAAAACAATCAGGGAATTATTAAAGAATCATCCAGAAGTCGCACAATTGGAACTCTTAACCTAACGCATAAAACGCTCAACGACAAGTTGACGATTAAAGGAGGTATGGATGTAGCTTTTGAAGAAGATCACCTTGTACAGTTAGGCTCAAACTCAAGAGATGATATTCTTTACCAGACTTACCGTAGAAACCCGACAGATTCAGTCTTTACCTCTGACGGTTCATACCAATACTACAGAATAAACGATGCTAGAGGATTCGACTATGTGAACCCCATGGGTATTTTGAACAAAGAAACCAGAAAAGATGAACGGACCAAAATCCTGGGAAACTTATCTGCCGACTTAGAAATAATCAAAGGATTAAATTTCAAAGTTGCTACCAGTTATCTCTCTTCTGATAAACGGTATACCTATTACAGGCCAGCTGGAATTTATGGCGGTCAGGGTAACGACCTTGGTGAGGGACAACGTTATTATGAACTCTCTACCCAAAAAACATTGGAGAGCACGTTGAATTATACCAAAACATTTAATGAATCTCATAACTTAAACCTGTTGCTGGGTTATTCATGGCAGGAAAACAAATTTTCCAAATTTGGGGTTAATGCCCGGAACTCTCAATCCACAACGGTTGGAACCGACAATTTAGAATCATTTCTTGATCTCGTTTACGGTGATGCTACATCTGAAGCCAATTCATCACGTCTAATCGGATTCTTTGGCCGTTTTGCATACAACTATCAGGAAAAGTATTATATCGGCGGTTCAATACGAAGAGATGGTTCATCAAAATTTGGTGAAAACCACAAATGGGGTTTCTTCCCAACTGCTTCTATTGGATGGAGTATACACAAAGAAAGCTTCATGGAATCAGCCGATTGGCTAAGTCAATTGAAATTGAGAGCAAGCTATGGTGTTTCCGGCAACCAATCATTTGACTCTTATTTTAGTATGAGTGTTTTTGAACCCAGTGACATTGTTACAGATCCAATCACCGGAAACCAGGTATTGACATGGACAACTTCACGAAACTCAAACCCGGATTTAAAATGGGAACAAACGGCAGAATTAAATGCCGGTCTCGACTTCGGATTTTTAAACAACAAGATCTCGGGTAGTTTGGAGGTTTACAGAAAAAACACTACCGATATGCTTAACGAATATTCGGTGCCTGTTCCTCCCAATAAATACCCTAAAACCTGGGCTAATTCAGGTTCAATGACCAATACCGGTATTGAACTCTTTGTAACTGCTTACGTCGTTAATAAAGCAGATTTCGACTGGAAAACTTCGGTTACACTTTCCAGAAATAAAGCTGAAATTACAGACCTTGGAAAAGATTGGACGGAATCAGACTCCAAGCAGGGCTACATATCCGGACAAGGTATTGTTGGTGAAGACAACTGGACAATGTATGTGGATTCCGGACAGCCTATTGGAAATTTATTTGTCTACAAATATGCCGGGATAAAAAAAGGCAAAGCCGTCTTTGTAAACTCGGTAAAAAAGAAGGCAACAGAACCAGACACCGTAGCTGCTGGCAGTTACCTTACCATCGAAGACCGATACATTGCCGGTAATACGACACCGGATCTGGAAGTTTCATGGTCGAATAACTTTACCTTCTTTAAAAAGTGGACATTGGATTTTTCCCTCCGCGGTCTGTTTGGACAACAAGTATATAACCACACAAACGCCTACTTCTCGTCACCCATATTTTTTCCCAATGCGAATGTAACAACCAATTCACTGAAATATATGGATGCAGGATTCTTTGGGCAATTCACGGTGCCTTCGGATGAATTTGTGGAAAATGCCTCTTTTGTCAGGCTCGATTATCTCTCTTTGGGATACACCATTGACTTAAAGAACAAGAACTACATCAAAAACATTAAGTTATCGCTGATGGGGAATAACTTGTTTGTGATAACAAAATACTCAGGGGCAGACCCTGAAATGACCCTTGATGGTTTGAGCTATGGCGTCGATACGTTTAATCTTTATCCTAAAAGCAGGACTTTCAGCTTTGCTGTTAGTGCAACATTTTAAATTTAAAAATTGATTGTCGTGAAATTAAAATATGCATATATAGTAGCCCTGGTTGCCATTGTAACCGGGTGTACGAACCTGGATGAAGAATTATATTCAGGCATAAACGAGTCGAATTATCCTCAAACAGCAGCTCAGGCTTCCGTAAGCCACTTATCAAGCTACAATGCACTTTCAAACCTGTTTGATGATGCGGGCTGGTGGTTCTTAACACAGGAAGTATCTTCTGATGAAATGGTCGCTCCAACCAGAGCTGCCGACTGGTACGATGGTGGAAAATGGTTAATACTCCATTATCATACCTGGTCAAATTCTGCTGATGCAGTTAAGGGCATGTGGAATAATTTGTGGAATGGGATTTCTGAGTCAAATTCCGTCCTTGATAAAATAACAAAAAATGACGATGCTACTAAAAAAATAAAAGCGGAAGTTGAAGCAATCCGGTCTCTTTATTATTTCTGGTTATTCGACAACTTTGGGGATGTTCCTTATCTCACAACTTATTTCTCAGCACCAGAACAACCCTATCTTACCAAAAGGGCTTCGGTGTTCGATAGCCTTACTTCAACGCTTGAACGCGATTATCCGTTGTTGAATTCTATTGCAAACCCAAGTTATAAGAGCTATGCTTCGAGAGAAATGGCTCTTGCCTTACTTGCTAAACTATACTTAAATGGTGCGATATATACTGGCCAGGAAAAAACAGCATACTACCAGAAAACAATCGACTATTGCAACATGCTTTTAAATACATCCTGTCTCAGCCTTGATGACAATGTAATGGATATGTTCAAGATTTCAACAAGCGGTACCTCGCCGGAACTCATTTTTATTGTCCCATTCAACGAAGTAACGAAGAAAGGATTTAGGTTACACGTGCGCTCCCTTGGATATATCAGTAAAGAAACTTTCAATATGACCGATAAACCGTGGAACGGGTTCTGCACAACACCTACTTTCTTCGATAAATATAAAGATGCAGATGTTAGAAAAGCCGGATATATGCTCTATGGTCTGCAATACGATTATCTGGGAGTTCCTATTATTGATGCTAAAACCGGCTCTCAGGTCGATTTTGACCCCTACATCAAGATTCCTGAAATGACAACTGCAAATATGCAAGCGGAAGGCATCGATAACTTTCATATGACTCACGATGGCGCCCGCGTTCAGAAGTATGAAATTTATGCCGCAGCAAAAGAAAATCTAACCGTTAATTTTCCGGTTTTCCGTCTTGCCGACGTTGTCTTTATGAAAGCTGAAGCTGAGTTAAGATTAAATGGGTCTGTTTCATCTGAAACAATGACTCTCGTTAATGCGATTTGGAAAAGGGCAAACGAAACTGCTCCTGCTGAAGGATTAACCCTTAACAATATTCTGGATGAAAGAGGAAAAGAATTGTTTGGTGAAGGTCACAGAAGAACAGACCAGATCCGTTTCGGAACTTTTGATAAACCATTCTGGGGAATGGGACAAACCAATATGACGGGTGTACCAGAACCTAATGCCGTTCAGAACATATTTCCAATTCCATTGAGTGCAATTACCAGTAACCCAAACCTTACTGCTGCTCCTCAATATTAATTTTGAAAATGAATTAGATATTATTTGAATTACCAGTCTTTAAAACAGCGTACCGGACATTGTCTTGTACGCTGTTTTTGCTTTTATTGATTATCCAGCAGCTCTTTCTCAAACCCCAAACCTCCATGAACATTTTGCCCTTTTGTGTGTCTTATTATTCGATCGATAAAACCGTAACAATGATAATTCTAGCAATTTTGATCATGATGAGCAATCAACCAACCGATTCAGCACAATACAACAAACTGACTGATTTTGAAAAGTATGTAATCGAACAAAAAGGAACCGAACGTCCGTTTACTGGCGAATACACCGATTTCTTTGAAAAAGGAACCTATACCTGCCGAAAATGCAACGCCCCACTCTATCGTTCATCCGATAAATTTCATTCCGGATGCGGTTGGCCAAGTTTTGACGACGAGATCCCCGGAGCCATCAAACAAACCATTGACCGTGACGGCCAACGAACAGAAATAACCTGTGCCCGTTGCGGTGCCCACCTGGGCCATGTTTTCATTGGAGAAGGTTTTACCGCAAAAAATACCCGGCACTGTGTAAATTCTGTTTCATTAAAATTTATTCCCGGTCAAAAATGACCACAAAACAGGTTTACCCAGATCTCAAATAATCTCAAAAGCAAAATTTAGCAACTATTTACTTTAATACCCCCAACAAAACACACCATGTTTAAATATTTTGCTATTTTTTTGAAAATATAGCCTAAAAAAATAGGGATTGTCCTTCATTTTTTATTTTTTTGATCCCGAAAACAATTGTTGAATTATTTCAACAAAACTAAGTTTAGAAAATTCAAAATATTTGACTATGGCAACATTTCGCTTGGCAGCTTTTGAAAAGCTATTGGAAAGAAAACCCGTTGAGGTTAAAAAAGAATCAGATCTTACTTCAGATTATTATGGGATGCTGGTATTCGACCGCCCCAAAATGAAAAAGTATTTGTCGAAAGACGCTTACAAAGCAGTTGTCGACGCCATTGATAATGGTTCAACTATCGATCGTAAATTGGCCGATGGAGTAGCCGCAGGCATGAAGTCATGGGCACTCGAAAACGGCGCAACCCATTATAGCCACTGGTTCCAGCCATTAACCGATGCTACCGCTGAAAAGCACGATGCATTTATCGACCACAGCGAAATGGGAGGAGTTGTTGAAGCTTTCTCCGGAAAATTATTAGCTCAGCAGGAACCCGATGCTTCTTCGTTCCCAAGCGGGGGCATACGTCAAACTTTTGAAGCCCGCGGATATACTGCATGGGATGTTACATCTCCCGCCTTCATCGTTGGAACAACCCTTTGCATACCAACCATCTTCATCTCTTATACCGGTGAAGCACTCGACTACAAAGCCCCACTGCTCAAAGCACTGAACGCAGTAGACAAAGCCGCAGTAGATGTTTGCCAGTATTTCGACAAAGATGTTACCAAAGTAATTGCCAATCTGGGTTGGGAACAGGAATATTTCCTGATCGATGAAGCTCTTTACCAAGCCCGGCCAGACCTTTCTTTGACCGGTCGAACCCTGATGGGACATTCATCGGCCAAAGATCAACAACTTGAAGATCATTATTTTGGATCTATACCTGAAAGGGTTGCCAACTTCATGATGGATCTTGAAAATGAAGCCTACAAATTGGGTATCCCTGTAAAAACCCGTCACAACGAGGTTGCCCCAAACCAATTTGAGTTAGCTCCTATTTTTGAAGAGTGTAACCTTGCCAACGACCACAACCTGATGATTATGGACCTGATGCAGAAAGTTGCCCGCAAACATGGATTCCGCGTACTGTTACACGAAAAACCATTTGCAGGGATCAACGGATCGGGAAAGCACAACAACTGGTCATTGTCAACCAACACAGGAGTAATCTTATATTCTCCGGGGAGAAACCCAAAAGGGAATATGCAGTTCCTCACTTTTGTTGTGAATACAATTTATGCCGTTTATAAACACCAGGATTTGCTTCGTGCCTCTATCCTGAATGCAAACAACTCGCACCGTTTGGGCGCCAATGAGGCTCCACCTGCCATTATCTCAGCTTTCCTTGGCAGCGAAGTAAGCCGGATGCTCGACCTGATCGAAAACAGCGTTTCGGAGAAGAAAATGACACCCGAAGAAAAAACGTCACTGAAACTCGACATTGGTCGTATTCCGGAAATTTTGCTCGACAATACCGACCGGAACCGCACATCGCCTTTTGCTTTCACCGGCAATCGTTTTGAATTCCGTGCGGTGGGTTCATCGGCGAACTGTGCCTCCGCAATGATTGCCCTTAACTCAGCCGTTGCAGAACAATTAATCGAATTCAAGAAAGATGTTGATGTGCTGATCGAAAAAGGGGTAAAGAAAGACGAAGCAATATTCCAGATCCTGAAAAAATACATTGGGCTCTGCAAACCAATCCGCTTCGATGGCAACGGCTATAGTCAGGAATGGGTTGAAGAAGCTGCCCGCCGCGGGTTAACCAATATTACCAGCGTTCCGGAAGCGCTTGAAGCTTTCCATTTTAAATCGACCATTGATCTCTTCACCAAATTGGGCGTATTAAGCGAACGGGAAATTGAAAGCCGCGCCGAAGTTGAACTTGAGAAATTCACCAAAAAAGTTCAGATCGAAGCCCGTGTTCTTGGCGACCTTGCCATTAACCACATTGTTCCTACCGTTGTAAAATATCAAACCCTTTTAATTGAAAACGTAAAAGGATTGAAAGATGTATTTGGCGATGAATATAAGTCGCTTGCCAACAATCAATTGGAAATTATTCGTGAAATTTCCGATCATATCACCAGCATCAAAACGAAAGTTGAAGCAATGATCGAAGCACGCAAAGTGGCCAATGTGATTGAAGACGGCAAAGAAAAAGCTTATGCCTATGACAAAACAGTTCGTCCATATTTGGAAGATATTCGTTCCCATATCGATAAACTCGAACTGATTGTTGAAGACGAGTTATGGCCATTGCCAAAGTACCGCGAATTGTTGTTCAACCGTTAACCGTATAGTTTATACTATCATCAAAGCCATTCTGCTATGCAGGGTGGCTTTTTCATTTTAATAAACTAAATTTGGTCGTTTCATTATAACCATCTCTATGAAGTTTGTATATCTCTCTATTGCTTTGCTGTTTTTGGCTTTCTCTTCTTTTGCCGACAGTAAAATCTGGTTCCAGCAACCTGCCAATGCATGGGAAGAAGCATTGCCCATTGGCAACGGGCGTCTTGGCGGAATGATTTTTGGCGGAATTGTAAAAGACCGCATCCAGTTAAACGAAGAGACGCTTTGGACAGGCCACCCCGGCCAATACACCGATAAAGATGAAGCGTACAAAAAATTACCCGAAATACGCAAACTACTCTTTGACGGGGAATATGCAAAAGCACAGGAAATTACCGAAAAAGAGTTCATGGGAATTGAAAACTGGAATATGTACCAAACACTCGGTGATTTGAATCTTACCTTTGATGACCCGGGAATCGCCATGGATTACAAACGCGAACTGGATCTCGACCAGGCAGTAACCCGTATTTCATACTTATGTAATTTGGGTACTGTCACAAGAGAATATTTCTCAAGTGCGCCCGATCAGGTGATGGTCATAAAACTCAGTTGTTCTCAAAAAGGATTACTTAATACAGTTGTAAAGCTTTCACGCCCCAAAGATGCAACAATCGTAGCAAAGGATCATGAAATCTCTATGTTTGGTCAGGTTACTGCAGGTGGCGTCGATATGGTTGGGGTAAATCCAGGAGTCAAGTATTATACCGATCTAAAAATAATTACTGAAGATGGTTCTGTAGAATCCAGCGGAGACAGCCTGTTGGTAAAAAATGCAACTACTGTTTATCTATACCTCACTGCTGCAACCAATTACTGGGGCGACGATCCAGAACAAAAAAGCAAAAGCACTCTCGAAAAAGCTTTATCAAAAAGTTATGAATCATTGCTTTCTTCTCACATCAAAGAGTACCAAAGCTATTACCGCAGGGTAAAACTTGATCTGAGAGGAAAAGACTTCCACGAAACCCCAACCGACAAACGGATGGAGAAGCTGAAGAAAGGAACCATTGACAACAACCTGATTGAAACCTATTTCAACTTTGGCCGTTATCTGCTGATCAGTTGTTCCCGTCCCGGAGATCTGGCGTCAAACCTTCAGGGAATTTGGGCTGATGGATTAACTCCACCCTGGAGTGCCGATTACCATATCAATATCAACATCCAAATGGATTACTGGCCGGCAGAAGTAACAAACCTTTCCGAATGCCAACTACCGTTCATCGCTCTTATTGACAGTTTGAAAAGGAATGGCCGTATCACAGCGCAAAAAATGTACAACTGCCGGGGATTTATGGCACACTTCGATACCGATGCCTGGTACTGGACCACCGCTGTGGGAAAAGCGGAATGGGGCATGTGGCCTATGGGTGCCGCCTGGTGCTGTTCCCACATCTGGCAACATTATCTTTTCACTCAAGACAAGGAATTCCTCGAAAAGAATTATGAAACACTTAAAGAAGCCTCACTCTTTTTTGTCGATTATCTGATAACGGATCCCAAAACCGGATATTTGGTCACCGGACCATCGAGCTCACCGGAAAATAAATTCGAAACTCCCGATGGAAAGATTTCAAACATCACCATGGGACCCACCATGGACCTGTCGATAACCCGGGAACTGTTGAAAAACACCATTGCTGCATCCAACGCATTAAATACCGATAAACAATTCAGGAAGGAACTTGAGACCATCGTGTCACGGTTAAGCCCGTTGAAAATAGGCAGTGACGGACGCATTATGGAATGGACCGAAGAATTTAAAGAGCCAGAACCTGGCCACCGGCACATCAGCCATCTCTATGGATTGTTCCCCGGATCAGAAATAAGTCCGGTGAAAACACCTGAACTGGCAAAAGCCGCCCGCAAGTCAATCGACTACCGGTTATCGCATGGCGGCGGCCAAACAGGCTGGAGCCGTGCCTGGATCATCAACTACTTTGCCCGGTTGAAAGATGGTGAGAAAGCGTATGAAAATATCTATAAATTATTAACAGAAAGCACCTTGCCAAATCTCATGGATGCCCTAGGCCAAATTTTTCAAATTGATGGCAACTTTGGGGCTACGGCGGGTATTGCCGAAATGCTGATTCAGAGCCAAACCGGTGAAATTGATCTCTTACCGGCACTTCCAACCGAATGGTCTAACGGAAAAGTCTCCGGATTGAAAGCTCGCGGCGCTTTTGTCGTAGATATGGAATGGAGAAATGGCAAACTGTTATGGGCCAACATTAAATCAGAAAAAGGTGTTCCCGTAAAAGTAAGATATGGAGAACGGGTTGTTAAATTAAAAGGCAATGCAGGGAAGATGTTTAAGTTGGATTCGTCACTAAAATCATTATAGGTCAACACCAACTATTTCATTCATCTGCAATGGTTGGAAATTATTTTGGAATATTCTCGGGAGCATCATACCTAATTGCCAATTTTTCCGTTATTTCTGAGAAAAACGGTTTTTCGGGAATTAACCGAAAATCCTTACTTTTAAACCGTTTTTGAACATTGGATTATGAAGAAACTTTTTCGCTACCTGATTATACTTTCGGTTTTCCTATATGCCTCTGGTTGTGGCAGCAATTATTATAGTGCAACCCGCACTTACGACATTGGAGAATACAGCGATGCCATCAAAAAGAGCCAGGAAGCTTTACGAAAAGAAAAAGATCCTGATCTCAAAATCAAACTGGAATTAATGCAGGCAAATGCCTACTGGCATATCGGCGATTATAAAAAAGCGGAACCCCACTTCAAAAATCTGATCAACAAACATAGCGGCGACAGCTTAATTATCCTCAAATACGCCAACGCGCTAAGATACAACGGGAAATATGAAGAAGCCATTGTCAATTACAAACGTTTTCTCGACTCCATTCCAGGCAACAAAGAAGCCCTGAATGGAATTGAATCATGCAAACTCACGCCAGAATGGGCCAATAAACCAACCCGTTATGTGGTATCCACCGAAAAAAATCTCAATGCACGCGAAGCTGATTTTTCGCCAATCTTTGTAGGTGGAATGGACAACAGCATCATTTTCACCTCGTCAAGGGAAGGCACCAAAGGCCGAAAGAAAAGTTCCATCACCGGGCAACGGAACGGCGACCTCTGGAAATCAAATTTTAATATTCAGAAACAAAAATGGGACAAACCCGAGCCTCTCGATGATGAATTGCTGATCAACACACCCAATGACGAAGGCGCAGCGACCCTTTCGGCTGATGGGAATCAAATGCTCTTCACCCGTTGCCGTTTCGAGAAAAAGAAAGCTATGGGGGCCCAAATTTTTGAATCACAACGAAGCAAGGATACCTGGTCGGAAGCCACCGTGGTAGAACTGGTTGGAGATAGCCTTGTTGCGGCTCATCCGGCCCTCTCAAAAGACGGACAAACGCTCTACTTTGTATCAGACCAACCCGGAGGATACGGGGGCAACGACATTTGGAAAGCAGAAAAAGCCGGCGATAAATGGGGCACAATGGAAAACCTTGGGCCAGAAATCAATACCCCCGGAAATGAAATGTTCCCTTATGTAAGAGACAACGGAGAACTCTATTTCTCATCCGATTACCATGTTGGCATGGGTGGGTTCGATATTTTTAAGGCGACCAAAAAAGAGAACAGCTGGGTAGTTGAAAACATGAAATCACCCATCAATTCAACCGGCGATGATTTTGGCATCTGCTTTCTCCCCGGAAAAGAACAGGGCATGTTCTCTTCCAACCGAAAAGGCTCAATGGGAGTTGCCGACGATCTCTATTCCTTTATATTACCTCCGATGGTTTTCAGGGTTGAAGGCGAAATTGTAAACAGCGACACCGAAAACCGGATGAAGGATGCCTATCTTAGAGTAATCGGCACCGACGGAACCAGCCTGAAAGTGCGTTCCGAAGATGGCAAATTCCAGTTCCGGATGGCTCCCGAAACCGAATACATCTTTGCCGCCTTCAAAGAAGGGTTTCTGAACTCGAAAAAGATTATTTCTACCGTTGGGCTCGACGACAGCAAAAACTATGACATCACACTAAAACTCACCCCTACCGACGCGCCTATTAACATTGAAAACATCAATTACGAATTTGGAAAATTTGATTTGCTTTCAAATTCCATGAAAGCGCTCGATAGTCTGGTAACCGTTCTTGAACTGAACCCAACTACCGTGATCGAAATCATGTCGCATACCGACTTTGTCGGATCCGACCAGTTCAACTCGGAACTTTCCCAAAAAAGGGCACAATCAGTGGTTAATTATCTGATAAGCAAAGGTGTCAATCCAAAAAGATTGGTTGCTAAAGGATATGGAGAAACCTGGCCTAAAAAAGTTTCCCGAAAAATTGCAAAGCAATATGACTTTTTAAAAGCCGGCGATGTGCTTTCGGAAGATTATATCAACAAACTCTCGACCGATGAACAAAAAGAAATAGCCAAAAGCCTCGACCGTAGAACCGAGTTCAGGGTACTTCGAAACGACTTTGTTGAAACCTATTAGGCAGAAAAAAGCCGGGACGAATAAAACCCCGGCAAAACATCTTCAAGATAGAATTTATAATTCTTTATTTTCTGGCAACCAACGCACTTGCTCCGACAATCGCAGCATCACCCATTCGCAACTGAGAAGGCAATAATTTAACCTTGTTTTTGAAAACTGGCATCAGATGGCTTTCCATCGATTCGCGGGTTGGTTTGAAAAGTAACTCCCCTGAAGCTACCGGACCTCCAAACAAAAAGATTGCTTCCGGACTGGTAATATGGATCGTATCGGCAAGTGCCTGTCCCAAAATATCTCCGGTGATTTCGAAAACAGTAAGGGCTATTTCATCTCCTTTTCTGGCAGCATCAAAAATATCTTTCGATGTCAACTGGTTAAATGTTTTATCGGCGAGGAGGCTCTCTTTGGCATTGTGATGGGAAAGAAGTTCAAAAGCAGTACGAACCATCCCGGTAGCAGAGCAATAAGTTTCAAGATGTCCAAACTGCCCACAGCCACACTCCCGGCCTTCAGGGGTCACCGTAATATGCCCCAGCTCACCGGCAAAACCATCGTGTCCGTAAACAAGCTCACCGTTTACCACAAAACCGCTACCCAAACCGGTTCCCAGGGTAACCATGATAAAATTTTTCATTCCCTTGGCACCGCCATAAATCATCTCACCCAAAGCAGCAGCATTGGCATCATTGGTCATGATAATATTATGGATATCAGGAAACTGTTCCTTCAGAAGATTGACAATTGGGACAATCCCTTTGAAAGCCAGATTCGCAGCATGTTCGATATTACCGGTATAGTAATTGGCATTGGGAGCTCCAATTCCTATTCCCACAAATTCATAACCATCAACTTGTTTCATCAATTTCTTAATACCAGCAGACAAATCGACAATGTATTTTTTTACATCATCCTTTGTAGGTGTGGGTATTAATCCTCTCTCCAAAACGTTTCCACTCTCGTCAACAATACCAAAACAAGTATTCGTGCCACCAATATCGACACCGATGGATGCTTTTTTCATTTTTCTCTTTTTAAATTTCCAGTCCTAATTTTTCGATTCACAAAACTATACAATTTTCAAATCTCCACCGATAATTTTTGATAAAGTGCCACTTTTTTATGGACTACTTCAACAAACAAAAGAAGAAATCCTGACAGTAACAATTCGAAACTAGGCTAATGATTTAAATTCAATAATAGAACTCTTTATCTCTTCTACCTCTTTTTTGATTAAAGAAACAAGCCGGTGAAAATCTTTCATCTGAAACTCGGATCCCTCCTTCTGTACAATCAATTCGTTTTGCTTCTGTTTGATCGAGAAGAGAATGTCGCTAATCTCTTTAACACTGCGAATGGTATTTTGGGAAATGTCGACTATATTATTGGTAATGACCCGGAAACCCAACCCGTGCTCTCCTGCCCTGCCCGCCTCTATCGAAGCATTAAAGCCAAGAATCCGGGTTTCATCGGAAATGTTTTTTATGAACTGAAGGATTTGATCTGTCTGCTCAACCAATTCGTAAAGTTCGTTGATGCGGCCAAACAAACCGAGGACGTCGACTTCGAGGTGTTTAAATTGAGAGGTCAGGTTATCGATCCGCAAATTCATTTGTTCCATCTCGGCAACCAGTTTGTCACTTTGTGTTACCCGTTGATGAATATCAGTATCGATGGTTACCATGTTCGATAATCGGCCCTGATCGTTAAAAATTGGAACGAGAGCCGTTTGAGTCCAAAGCTCCTTCCCCGTTCTGGTGATATTCAACGCCTCATAACGAAATGGCTGCCGGCTTTCTCTGATCAATGCCAGACGCGACTCTACATCGGGGCTAAAAGATGTCTGACGGTAGTTCTTTCCCAATACTCTGGTAAATTCCTCATAATTATATTCATACATCTCATCAAACCCACGGTTGATCCATTGAATGTTCCCGTCGTCATCCATCAACATAATGGCATTGGGACTTTGCCTCACAATCCGCGACAGAATCTCTGATTCGTTGTATTTCTTTGTCAACTGGACATATTGATTTTCCAGCAAAGAATATTGACTCTTCAATTGAAGTAGTTGATCCGATTCGGCCAAAATCTTTTTCCTTGAATGATGCCTTTCAATAAGAAAAGCAACAATCGAAAAAATAAGAATTGCCAATATGATAAAATATTTCTCCATCACACAAATAATGTAATCAATAAAAGAATAAAACAAACAATATGAAATCAAAAATATAAATACAATGGAATTTTGTCATAAACGGATCGAGTCCTTCAGAAAAGATATTGGTATTTTAATATTGGATCGAGTCTCGGTTTTCTCCTAATGGGACGCCTGCTACAAATCAATTCGATTAAACGCCCCAAGTTGAATTAGCAATTCAATACGAATGAAAAAATTACAGATCAAATCCAAGCTGGGTATCCGATACTTTCCTGAAAAAATTCATTTTCATTGGAAGTCCTATTTTTTCACATAAAGCTTTTGCCCGGCGCATTAAATAGTCCGAGTTGGGCGAACTGCAAGCATATTGCTCACCATAACTTGCAATATATCTTTCTTTTATACCAGCAAAATAACTTTCCAGTTTTTGATAGAAATACTCCCTTGAACCCTTTCTTAGAGTCACTCCGGGATAAAACAGCAAATAACCAGCACCCGCATCTTTTGCCCGAAGAATCAAATCCTCAACATCCTCCCAGGTGTCGTTTACAAAAGGAAGTAATGGCATGAACATCACCCCGGCATAAATACCTGCCTCAGAGAGCCTGCGAATGGCTTCAAACCTCCGTGACGAAACTGGTGCAGCCGGCTCTATAACCCGTGCCAGCTCGTCGTTGGAGGTTGTAATGGTAAGCGATGCCGCCGCATAATTCGTTGAAAGTTGCTGCAATAAGTCAATGTCCCGAACAATCAGGTCGCTTTTGGTCAAAATATGAACCGGGAAATGATAACGAGCCAGCAACTTTAGAGCACCTCGAACCAGTTCTTCACTCTTCTCGATTGGCATATAGGGATCGTTCATGCTTCCAAAACCAATTGTCCCTTTGGTACGCTTCGATTTTAGCTCTTTCTCAAGCAATGCCAGTGCATTTTCCTTAATCCGAATGTCGGCCAGATCGCCCAACTGATAGCACTCGCTGCGCGAATCGCAGTAGATACACTGATGCTGGCAACCCCTGTACAGGTTCATATTGTAAGTAATTCCGAACCATGAATCGGGTGCATCTTTCACTTTCGAGAGAATCGATTTTGCAGGAATGAGGCGGGGCATGTTGTCCTTTTTTGTTAGCAAATTACAAAAGTGTTGAATGCATTCGACAGAATTCAATAAAAATGTCGAACCGATTCGACAAAATAAGATTTCACATCACATACTCCCAAAAATTGTCGCGGGTAATGCAATGGAAGTTGTTCCCATAATTTTCAACCCAAGTCTGTGGAGCTTTATTACGGGCTTTTTTATATTTTATCTCGTAAGCAATTAGCTCGCCGTTACGTTCTTCCACATAATCAACCTCGGCGCCGGTATAAGTGCGCCAGAAATAGGGTTTTACAAACTGGTTATTGTTCGAAAGGTATTTTAACCGTTCCGCTATGATGAAATTTTCCCACAATGAACCCACATCGTTGCGCAAGTCAAGCGGTGAAAAATTATTAATCAAGCTGTTGCGAACTCCCAAATCCCAAAAAAAGATTTTATCCTGCTTGCTGATTTCTTTCCTCAGGTTCTTGTTATAACCGCTTAAACGGAACAAAATAAACGACTTTTCAAGCAGATCGATGTAGCTGTTCACGGTTTGCTGACTCATTCCCAAGCTCTTTGCCAGTTCGTTTACCGACACCAGTTGCCCGATTTGAAATGCCAGTAACTTGAGCAATTTATTAATCTGAGAAGAATTGCGGATATTCGACAGTTCAAGCACATCCTTGTACAGATAGGAATTGCTTAGCTCGGTCAAATACCTTTCCTTATCTGCTGCATTTTTATATTGCACCAGTTCAGGATACAAACCATAAATCATGAATTCATCGAGCCTGCTCTGGATGTCAAAAACATTTGAGCTCGCTCTAAGTTCCTGCAACGAGAAAGGAAAAAGTTTAAAGGTAATTGTACGCCCGGTAAGTGGTTCATTCACCCGATTCGCAAGATCGAACGAAGAAGAGCCTGTAACCAGAATTTTCAGGTTGGGCATGTTTTCATATATAATTTTCAGGTTGATTCCCAGGTCGGGGATACGCTGGGCTTCGTCAACAAAAAGTAGATCATACCCTTCGAGCAGCAGTTGCATTTTGGCAAAATCGCGCGACGAAAGCACATCAATATACTTCAGTTCGTCGGCATTAATCCGCAAAACTTTTCCTTCCATCTGGTCGAGCAAGCTATTCGACAAGGTACTTTTCCCGGTTTGTCTTGCCCCAAACAGAACTACAATTTTTTTGTTTCCAACAAGTAATTCGGTTATGCTTTTAGCTATTGTGCGATCAATGTTCATATCACTCTGCATTTCTCGCAGCAAAGATAATTATTTTCATTGAATATCAACACATTTTTAGTCGTATTCGAAGAATTAGCGTGAATTTTTCGAATACAATCGAAGAATTAGCGTGAATTTTTCGAATACAATTGAATAATTAGCATGAAACAAGCAAGCTGAATCCTCGACACAAAAAGATAATGCTCATTTGCGAGTTCCATGAGTGGGTAGTTAGATGTTTCAAAGAAGGACTTTTCAATCCAAACGAGAAACAGTAACAAAAACGCAACTTAAACGAATGAATTTTTCGAGTAGCTTTTCAAAAGTGCAATTTCTTCAGCCCACAACATTTCGTCAGGAGTTTCAAGAATAAGAGGAATGCCATCCAACCGGGGATCGTTCATCAGCCATTCAAAAAGGTTGTTCCCAATAAATCCTTTTCCCAGATTATCATGCCGGTCAACCCGGCTACCTAACTCTTTCTTTGAGTCGTTGATGTGCATTCCTTTCAAAAATTCGAATCCGATAATCTCTTCAAATTTCTTCCAGGTTTGGCCGTAACCATCCAATGTATTCATCACATAACCAGCAGTAAAAGCATGACAGGTGTCGATACATACCCCTACTCGGCTTTTATCTTCTACATGATCGATGATGGTGCGGATTTCCTCGAACGAATTTCCCACATTGGAGCCTTGACCAGCCGTATTTTCAATCACCGCGATAACCCCCTTTGTACGATCAAGAGCCCAGTTTATGCTATCGGCAATGGTTTTCAGGCAAGTTTCAATATCGGTTTTTCCCAGGTGGCTTCCCGGATGAAAGTTTAGCCGGTCGAGACCAAGTTGCTCACAGCGCTGCATTTCATCAAGGAAAGCTTCGCGGCTTTTTTGCAGTCCTTCGGCTTCCGGGTGACCAAGGTTGATCAGATAGCTATCGTGGGGCAGTATTTGCTCCGGCTTAAAACCATATTTCTCACAAATGGCTTTAAATGCAGCTATGCTTTCTTTTTCCAATGGTTTTGCCACCCATTGCCGCTGGTTTTTTGTAAAAAGGGCAAAAGCCGTAGCACCAATCTGGCGAGCATTTTCAGGAGCATTCTCTACCCCACCCGATGCACTAACATGTGCTCCAATATATTTTTTCATTGCTTTCCGATTTTATTCAACACATAAATTAGGCTAATTCTTGATAAACTTACAACTCTTTAATTCATTGCCCGATGTTATAGCTTTCAAAATATACATTCCCGGAGCTAAAAAGTTCACATCAACCGACGGTTTTATCTGATCAGAATCAACAGAGATTTCACGAAGTTTCTGCCCGTTCAAATTAAATATTTGAATCTTTGCGAGTCCATTGTTTTCAATAATCAACTGTTTATCAACAGGATTTGGAAAAACATTCAGCCCTGAAACAGAAGGATACGCCGTCACATCGGTTGTTGTGAATTCAGGATGGGAAAATTTTCGGGTTGAAAAGAGATGATATTCTCCGGGTTTAAGTGTAAGATCCATGGTGCTGCTTCCAACCTGAATTGTCGAGTTGTTGAAATAATCGTTCCAAGTACCTGTGACAGGAAACTTTACACTCATGGTTTTTTCTTCGAGGGCAAAATTTCCAATTATAACGACATGATAAGTTCCAAAAGTCAAATTGATGCTTTTTTGAGCTCCCGATAATGCATAGGAAAAGTTGGTTGGCATTGAAAACTCCTCATAGTTCTGTTTTAAATAGTTGAGCGAGCCCACGACCTGAAAAAGAGCCGAACGCTCGGAATTATAGCGATAGTCCCAGCGAACAGGCTTTTGCGATAACCGGCAGCCATCGCTAACCGTCACACCATCATCACAGGTATTGATTGAATAGTCATAACCAAATTCACCAAATTGCCAGATCATTTTAGGGCCGGGAATTGGTATCTGAAACAAATAATTCATTTTTATCCGGTCAAGTGCAGTCCTCAATTCTGTTGTTTTATAATCATTTAAAACATTACCCCAGGTCAGGCATTTATAGGTCAACCGCTCCTCATCGTGGCTTTCCTGATACGTAACCAAATTAGGTTTACTCCAACCCCGCTGTTTATAAACGCCCCATGAAAGATCGGAATTACTGCCCTGAACATATCCCATCGCGGCTTCTCCATAATTCTGGTTGATATTTCCCCACAAAAGCAAACCATGATTGGCCAGTTCCAGTTCTTCGGGGTTATTAGCCAGATGCTCACAAATAACCAACGCATCCGATTTCCGCTTCCAAATTTCGTCAGCCATTCGTTCAAGGATGACAATCCGGGAAGCATCATACGCTGAACCATCACCTGCTTTATTGGTAAAACCTTTGGTAAAGTCAAAACGGAAACCATCCACATGATATTCATTTATCCAGAAACTATTGATACTATCAACCAGCTCCTTCGTGTAAGCGCTTTCATGATTGAAATCATAACCCCATGAATAGGTTGTATTTGGCGAAACGGTATTATACCACGGATTCGTGGATGCCGGACGGTTATTGGCTGCATCCCAATACATCCTCACCAATGGACTTTGCCCATAACTATGATTCAATACCATATCAATCACCACGGCAATCCCCCGTTTATGGCACTCATCAATCAATTTCTTCAAATCGTTTTTTGGACCATAATATTTATCGGGAGCAAAGTAAAAGGATGGATTGTAGCCCCAGCTGTTATTCCCTTCAAACTCACTAACAGGCATTAACTCCAGCACGTTGATTCGCAAATCGGATAAATAGTTGAGTTTGTCAATCACAGACTGATAGGTGTGCTGTGTAGTAAAGTCCCTTACCAGCAGCTCATAAATGGTCAATTGCCGGGTTTCAGGTACTTGAAAATTTGGGATTTCCCATTTGTAAGCCGGTTGAGCAGTTTGCAAAACGGAGGCAATTTCTTCTGTCTTTCCTTCCGGATAAGAGATCAAATCAGGATAACTATCTGATGTGATCTCAGAATCATTCGACGGATCACTGATTTTTTCCGTGTAAGGGTCAGCAATTTTTATTTTTCCGTCGATAAAATATTGAAAAATATACTCCTTCCCGGCCTCAAACCCCTGAACATCCATCCAAAAATAATCTCCATCTTTCTTCATCAGGTAACTATTCTTGGGTTGCCAGTTGTTAAAATCGCCCAGAAGATACACATACGATTTTCCGGGGGCGAACAATACCAGCCGTGCCGACTGATTGGACAAATAGGTAAT
Source organism: Prolixibacteraceae bacterium (assembly GCA_035353695.1). Classification (GTDB taxonomy): domain Bacteria; phylum Bacteroidota; class Bacteroidia; order Bacteroidales; family Prolixibacteraceae; genus CAYMTR01. Next base: position 3,610 of record DAOQAB010000033.1, on the reverse strand, counting down.
CCCCTTTCTGCTTCCTGCGGGCATTGCTTCAACCACCTGATCGCCCCGCACACAAATATAGGTCGAATCGGAAACGAACAAGCCTTCACTATTTTCAGCCGTCACTAAAACTTTATGTTCTCCTGGTTGATCGAAATTAAACGAAGCATCGATCGATTCTCCCGTAGTATCTGCGACAAGCGCATCGTCGAGGTACATCTTCAATGCTGCAGTACTGCTGGAAACCGCAGAAAAAGTATAAACCGAATCCTTCTCGAGTATTGCGTTGGCAGGAGGAAATTGTATGTCAAGATTCAATCCCGTCTGATAGACAGTGATGAAAAGGTCATTTGACTGTTTATTCCCTGATGCCGATCGAAACACAAACGACATATTGCTTACTTTCTCTCCGGATGTAACGTTGTAAAACGTATTAATATCGGGAGAAATAACCAACTCATACACACCATCACCCACATACGTCAATTTCGGTTGTACATCGTTTTGTCCCCAATTACCAATCACATGTTGCCAGTTCCCAGTTCCTTCAATGCCAACCCCGGTATGGGCATACAAATCCTGGGAAAATGTTCCTAAACGGCTCTCTTTCTTTGAATCAAAAATAATTTTCACTTTCTGGTTCGCAATCGGGAACGCGGGTTCTGTAGTAATCTGGCTTTTTGCCATCAGAGAAATAAAAGCGAATAAGAGAATCAGGTAATACTTTTCCATACTAAAAGATTTTAATTAGCTAAAGTTACTTCATTTTTCCATTGAAATTCAATGTTCCTTTACCAGAAAGCCAAGAATAATACAGCAAAAAAAGTCGCAAACGTTTGCGGGGAAGGTGTTTTAGTGCAGGTCGCAAATTCGTTATAAAAACAAACTCCTTTTACGGTATCATACCATAAAAGGAGTTTGCAAAAAGTCAACCCTGATCCGTCCTATTTCAACGAAGCAATCCTTTCTTCCAGTGATTTAATTTTTGCTTCGGCATCAGCCAGTTTTTTCTTTTCTATTTCAACCACCTGAGCAGGTGCATTGTTCACAAAACGCTCATTGCTAAGCTTACCCAAAACCGATTTCAGGAACCCTTGGGTATAACTAAGTTCTTCTTCCAGCTTTTTCAATTCGCTTTCAACATCGACCTTCTCGCCCAAATCGACAAAGAAACCCGAAGTTTTTACCAGGAACGAAACAGCTCCTTTTACATCTTCATTGGTTAACTCGATTTCCGAAAGATTTCCAAGTTTTATCAGCACGGAATCAAAATGCGTATTATACCCTTTTGTGCCCTTGTTGACAAAAAGTTTTATGGCATCTTTAAACGCCATGTTATTGCTTTTACGGATGTTCCTGATGCCAGTAACCGCTTCTTTTACATCTTCAAAATTTTCGAGCAGGTCTTCGTCGATGATTTTTACCTTGGGCATCATCGAAACCATAATACTTTCGCCAGCCACCCGTTCGCTCAAAAGCTGCCAAATTTCTTCGGTAATGAACGGCATAAACGGATGCAATATCCGCATCACGTCATCGAAAAGAGCAACTACTTTATCGTACGTTTGCTGATCAATTGGCTGTTGATAAGCTGGTTTTACAATCTCCAGCAACCACGAAGAGAACTCATCCCTGATAGTGGTATAAATCAGCATTAAAGCATCCGAAATCCTGAATTTTGAGAAATGATCATCCATCTCCAGGATCACATTACTTAGTTTGTTTTCAAACCATTCGATGGCAACTTTCGAATGCCGTGGCTGAGGGATCGATTCATCTACCTCCCACGATTTTACCAACCGAAATGCATTCCATATTTTGGCCGAGAAATTACGGCCCTGTTCGGTCAATGCTTCATCAAATAGCAGGTCGTTACCAGCAGGTGAACTAAGCAACATGCCAACACGAACCCCATCGGCCCCGTATTTCTCAATCAAATCAAGCGGATCAGGCGAATTACCCAGAGACTTCGACATTTTCCGGCGAAGTTTATCCCGCACAATTCCTGTAAAATAAACATTTTTGAAAGGTTTGTCATTACGGAATTCATACCCTGAAATGATCATTCGAGCTACCCAGAAGAAAATAATTTCCGGAGCGGTAACCAAATCATTGGTTGGATAATAATATTGAATGTCTTTGTTATCGGGTTCCATGATTCCGTTGAACACCGAAATTGGCCACAACCACGAAGAAGCCCAGGTATCGAGCACATCTTCATCCTGTCGAAGATCTGCTAACGTTAGACTAGGGTTTGATGTTTTAGTCTTAGCCAGTTCCAGTGCTTCTGTTGCAGTCTCTGCCACTACAAAACTACCCTCCTTCAAGTAGTAAACAGGAATTTGATGTCCCCACCAAAGCTGGCGGCTAATACACCAATCCTTCACATTGCTCATCCAGTGACGATAGAGGTTTTTGAATTTCGAAGGATAAAAAACAATATCATCATTTTCAACGGCTTCGAGAGCTGGTTTAGCCAATTTTTCCATGGCAATAAACCATTGGGTCGAAAGGCGCGGTTCAATAACCACATCGGTTCTTTCGGAATAACCAATCTTATTGGAATAATCTTCGATTTTAACCAGATTACCCTCTTTTTCGAGCATCGGAACAATTTGCTTTCTTGCCTCAAACCGTTCAACACCCACAAGGATTTGGGCTTTTTCACTCAACGTACCATCATCATTAAAGGTATCGATGGTTTCAAGGTGATGGCGCATTCCAATTTCATAGTCGTTGATATCGTGAGCCGGCGTTATTTTCAAACAGCCAGTTCCAAATTCCATATCCACATATTCATCCTGAATAATGGGAATACTTCGTTTAATCAACGGGACTAAAACCTTTTTCCCTTTTAAATGGGTAAAGCGGGAATCGTTGGGATTAACACAAACAGCGGTATCGCCCAGAATGGTCTCTGGACGGGTTGTGGCTACGGTAACCCATTCGTCTTCAGAGTTTTCAATTTCATATCGTACGTAATATAATTTTGAATTTTCTTCCTTATAAATAACTTCTTCATCAGAAACAGCCGTTTTTGCCTGAGGATCCCAATTCACCATACGAACCCCACGGTAAACCAATCCCTTGTTATACAAATCGACAAAAACCTTGATCACCGATACAGAACGTTCTTCATCCATGGTAAAACTGGTGCGGGCCCAGTCACACGAAGCTCCCAGTTTCTTTAGCTGTTCAAGGATAATTCCCCCGTGTTTATGGGTCCAATCCCATGCATGTTGCAAAAATTCTTCCCGGGTAAGATCGGTTTTGTTGATCCCGTCGGCTTTCAATTTTGCTACCACTTTTGCTTCTGTAGCAATAGATGCATGATCGGTACCTGGCACCCAACAGGCATTCTTACCCATCATACGTGCTCTGCGCACCAAAATGTCCTGAATAGTATTGTTGAGCATGTGCCCCATGTGCAGCACTCCTGTCACATTGGGAGGAGGGATTACAATTGTATATGGTTCACGGTCGTCGGGTTCGGAATGGAAAAAATTGTTATCCATCCAATATTTATACCACTTGTCTTCAATCAGAGAAGACTCATACTTGCTGGGAATTTCCATTTAGAAAAAATTTCAGTCATAAATTTTATAAAATCGTACAAAAATATAAAAAATGG
>DAOQAB010000032.1:0-32517 GCA_035353695.1 Prolixibacteraceae bacterium | reverse complement strand
CGTGTTTATAGGTATTCGTGAATTTCTTCTCGTTAAAAACAAGGAATGACTAACCCCTCACCGATAAAACGGGGCAGTTGCAAACGAGGGAACAATTAACTTTTGAATAAAATAATTTTTATTCATAAAATAGAATCATTATGAATCTGTTTTATTAATTTTAGTGCTTAATCTTGTAAAAACTAGCCATATGAATCGAATGATCTTAGCCTTATTAATTATTCTCCCACTGAGTAAAGTTCATGCTCAACTATTTACAAAAGCTTTCTTCGAGACCAAAGATTCGTCTAAAGCAATGTATTACGTCAGGTATGTTAATCAGGAAAAAGGAGCTTTGGAAAAATTTTATTATCTGAACGATTCCTTGTATTCCATATCTTCGATAAAATCCGTTAAGAATAAAATCAAAACAGGCAAACAGTTGGTCTATTATAAGAATGGTAAGATTAAAGAGGATTGCAATTATGATGATAATAAACTTGAAGGTAAATACTTGAATTACTATGAGAGTGGCAAGATTCATGAGGAGCGCAATTACGTTCATCATAAACTTGATGGCAAATGCCTGAAGTACTATGAGAATGGAAAGATTGAAAATGAAATTGATTATTCCCGCGGAGAATACAATGGTTTCATAAAAAGCTATTATGAGAATGGAAATAAAAGAAGGGTGGATAAATATCAGAAAGGCAAGCTCGTTGATGGAAAATGTTTCGGATCTAACGGACAGGATACTGCCTATTTTGTATTTTCACAAATGGCTAAATTTCAAAACGGTGATTTATCTGCATTTCGAAACTATGTAATGAGTAAATTGGAATATCCGGATATAGCAGCTAATTTGGGGGCATCAGGGAAAGTTTGGGTTACCTTTCACGTTGACACTACCGGTAAAGTTGTTGATGTTGAAGTGGTCAATACCGCTAATTATTATCTGAGCAAAACGGCTGTTGATATCGTTTTAAATTCGCCCGATTGGGAACCGGCGATTTATGAAGGTAAAAAAATCAAGCAACAATTTATTATGCCCTTTAATTTTGTCTTGAATTGTGGAAATTATTGCGACGACAAGAGTGGCCCTGCTCCCATATCTTCTTCAGCGAGGGGGTTGCATTAAGTCGTTTGCAACAAGCAGTCTGCAACAGTAAAAGTTAAGAAATGAACGGCATGAATTTTCAAATCGGAAAACAAAGATCGTGTTTATTGGTTCTTGTGGCTTTCTTCTCGTTAAAAACAAGTAATAATCAACACCTCCCTGATAAAACGGGGCAGGCAGTTGCAAAAGAGGTAGCCTGAGTTCCGTTTTTTACTTTGCGTTCTCTGCGGCTTGGTGTGAGATTTTATTCTAAAGTCGCGCAAAGGCGCAAAGCACGCAAATCAAAAGAAAAAAATGTACGATGAGAATTGAAAGAATCACCGAAAATAAGAAACAGTTCCTCGACTTGTTGCTGCTGGCCGATGAACAGGAAGATATGATTGACCAATATTTACCCAACGGAGAGCTGTTTGCGTTGTACGACGATGAGTTGAAGAGTGTTTGTGTGGTAGCGCCCATCAACCGCGAAACCTGCGAACTAAAGAACATCGCCACCTGGGAAAAAGATCAGGGCAAAGGGTACGGCAGGGCGCTGATCCGTTTTATCTCCGGTTTTTACAAAAACAACTACCGAACCATGCTTGTCGGGACGGGCGAAGTTCCATGGATCCTGTCGTTTTATGAAAGCTGCGGCTTCGAAAGGTCACACCGGATCCAAAACTTCTTTACCGATCATTACGATCATCCGATGTACGATGGCGACATCCAGCTTGTTGATATGATTTACCTGAAAAAAGATTTATAGGAACCGGTTTGCTACACTGGAGTATCGGCTGTGTCTGGAAAAGGAATTTCAGTGGAACATGTTGTTTTTACAGTGCTGTTGGTGTTCCTGTATCGTAATGATTCAACCCTATCGGGGTTAGTCCCGGTAGCCTGTATGGTTTGGAAAGTTTAAAGGTTCCAAATTATCTTTGCTAACACAACTCTCCGCATACTCATACTTCTTTTTTTGCTTTTCTCTTTCGATACGCTTATTTTTGATAACGAATAAGCCTAAAATGGATCAAATGAAACGAATATGCACCGTTATATTGCTCTTTGCCCTGCTACCATTTACCGGGTTCTCCCAAAAGTTTGAAGGCCTTGCTCTCACCCCTCCAATGGGCTGGAACAGCTGGAATACCTTCGAAGTGAATGTAACCGAATCGCTAATCAAAGAGGTGGCCGACCAGATGGTAACCAATGGAATGCAGGCAGCAGGTTATAACTACATCGTGGTCGACGATGGATGGGAAGCACTGCAACGTGATTCGCTGGGCAACCTGGTTCCCGATCCAGCCAAATTTCCTCACGGAATGAAAGCACTGGCCGATTATGTTCATGCCAAAGGATTTAAATTCGGGATCCACAACTGCGCCGGACGCACTACCTGCAACGGTTTTCCCGGCGGAAGGGGGCACGAATTTCAGGATGCACGGCTCTATGCTTCGTGGGGCGTCGATTACCTGAAATACGACTGGTGCGATCATGGTACCGCCGATGCCCGCGAAACCTACAAAACCATGCGCGACGCCCTTTATGCTGCCGGAAGGCCGGTGGTGTACAGCCTGTGCGAATGGGGAAACAACAAACCGTGGGAATGGGCAAAGGATATTGGTCATCTGTGGCGTACCACGGGCGACATTACCGATTGCTACGACTGTCAGGGGGAATACGACCTGGGAATGAAATACATCCTCGGCCTTCAGGTGGGATTGGAAAAATATGCCGGCCCCGATCACTGGAACGATCCCGATATGCTCGAAGTGGGCAATCCTGGACTGACCCTTACCGAATCGCGTTCCCTTTTTAGTCTCTGGTGCATGTTGGCAGCTCCTTTGATGGCCGGTAACGATGTGCGAAACATGAATCCAGAGATTCTTGAGATCTTGACCAACCGGGAAGCCATTGCCATCGATCAGGATTCACTGGGCAAACAAGGATACCTCTTCATGGATCACCCGTCCAAACAAATCTGGGTTAAAGAGCTCTCCAACGGCAACTGGGCGCTCTGTATCCACAACACCGGCACCGAATCCTACGTGCAACGCATCAACTGGAAGCATTACGGCATGTTGCAGGGTGAATACGAAGTCTACGATATCTGGAAAAAGAAAATGATTGGCTCGACTGCAAAAAACCGGGACATCACCATTCCTGCAAGGGATGTGGTGTTTTATAAGCTGATAAAGAAATAAAGATGATGCTGGATACTCGATGTCCGGTATTCGGTTTATAACGAAAACACTTAAATAACATCATAAATAAAATGAAAACAAACTTTCTCGGAATGTGGGTAACGATAGTGGCTCTCTTTGTGGCCTTTTCGTGTAATGCCCGTGAAGAGGAGCTTACAGCCTCCGACACAATGATTATTGATCACACCTGCACCGATATTTTCTCAGTACCTTTAGAATACATCAATTCCGCAAAGGAAAAACTGGTAATTGCTTACGGTCATACCTCGCACGGGAGCCAGCTCATAACCGGAATGTATGGCCTTGACTATTTCATGATTGGCCATAACTACCCCGAAGGCACCTTCAATTATAATTCAGATGGAAGCAATAATGCTATCGAGCTGCACGACTGTGCTTTTGAAAATTACGGAGCTTCGGATCTTGGCAATCCCGACCGTGTTGAATGGGCTTCGGCAACCCGAAAGTACCTTGCTGACCATACTGATGTGAATGTGGTCATGTGGTCGTGGTGTGGACAGGCTGCATGGGCTTCCACCGAAGAAATCGACCAATACCTTTCGCTGATGACGGGATTGGAAAATGATTTTCCGGCGGTAAAATTTGTTTATATGACCGGCCATCTCGACGGCACCGGGAAAGAGGGTCAGTTGAACCAGAACAACGAACGGATCCGATCGTATTGCAAAACCAACCATAAAATCCTCTTCGACTTTGCCGACATCGAAAGCTACGATCCCGATGGGAAAGTGAATTACATGGAGCTCTATTGCAACGACAACTGCGATTATACTTCGGCAACAGGAGAATCGCATAACTGGGCTACCGACTGGCAAAACTCCCACACCAAAAAGGTCGACTGGTTCGACTGCGAACCAGCCCACACCCAGGCGCTGAACGGAAACCGCAAAGCTTATGCCGCCTGGTGGATGTTTGCCCGGATCGCCGGATGGGATTCGGATGGCATCAGCAGCACAGTGGTTAATTTGGAAAACAGCAACGGGTATAATTGGAACATCACCGGAAACAGCCTTCACATTTCGATGATCAACCAGCAAACCATCGACTGCGTTGAACTCTACGACCTGAACGGGAAAATACTCTATACAGGTAACCGGATTGAGAACGGGACAAACATCGTTGTTCCACTATCCGGAGCTGCTTTTCAGCAAGGAAAAACGGTTATTTTCCGTATCGTTTCGGGAGGGAAAAGCTACTCAGATCATTTTATTGTAAAGACTTTGTAGAACCAGTGGCTCCAGACAACCACCGGAACCACTTTCTGTCGTAATTTTCTTTCCCCGATCGAATGATGACCGGGAGATAATTGCTTTGAGTATGCGCGGAGATTATTTCATTCTTAACAACCAATTGACCCCGACCGGTAAATGGGACGAAGAACAGGCACAGGGAGTTATTGTGTACGAAGTGGTACGGACCCTTCAGGGGATTCCCCTCTTTTTTGAAGACCATTATCAGCGGCTGCTCCATTCGTGCGAGCTGATTGGAAAAAAGATCAACATGAATGAAGAGCTTCTGTTTCAGCAATTCATTGATTTGGGAAAGAAAAACAACATCACCGAAGGGAATATTACACTGAAACTGATCTTTAACGGAGACTGCTATACCCAGGCGCTCTATTTCATTCCCCACTCCTATCCTTCCACCGAAGATTACTGCACGGGGGTAAAAGTTGGTTTCCTTGATGTGGAACGGAAAAACCCCGAAGCCAAAGTGGAACAAGGGATGAAACAAAAAGTAAAAGCTTCGGCACAGGAACCCGATGTGTACGAAGTGATGCTGGTCGATAACGACGGTCTGATTACCGAAGGGAGCCGCTCGAATATGGTATTTGTAAAAGAGGGTTCGCTTTATACCTGCCCACTGAATAAAGTTCTGAAAGGGATCACCCTGTTGAAGGTGCTCGAAATTGCTTCAGAAGAGAAGATCCCGACCATTTTTGAAGCAGTACCCCAAAAGGACATTGCCTCGTTTGATGCGCTGTTTATTACCGGAACCTCGCCCCGGATTCTCCCGGTAGCCAGTGCCGGCACAACCACCTTCGACGTTCAAAACCCCGTCATGCGCAGACTGATGGAAATCTACAACCAACGAATCGAAGAGGATATCAACACGATGAAGAAGAAACTGATGTAAGAATTATTTTTCGCGGTTCTGAAAATCGTCCCGGATAAAATTTGCTACCAATTTATAGCCTCTGTTGTAATGATGATCGCCGGGAAGGGTTGCCACCTTCGCACCGGTCCCGGCAAAATGTTCCCGAACCAGTGGATCTTCCTGATCTCCAAAAAGACAAACCGGATCATAAGAAGCCATCTTTTTGATTTCTCCAAGCACATCGTATTTCTCGACTGTTTTCAGGCTTAGCAAATCGGCAATATGGACTTTAAAATCGCAGGTTTCATCGGGAGAAAGGCAGTAAATACCATCCATGACATCTTCGATCTTCTGCGGAAAATAGGAAGCGATGAAAGGCGCCACACAGGCGCCAAAAGAGTATCCAACCAGGATAAAGGAGCTTCGGTTCCATTGACTAAGATAATGTCTCAACACATTGGTTATAGCCATAGCAACCTGCCCGGGTTGTTTTTCGATCCAGAAATATTTCCGAGCATCAAGCCCAACCACCGGGAAACCATTCACCGAAAGCTGCTTACTGATTTCGCGATCGATGTCGGTCCAGCCACCATCGCCTGAGATGAAAAAAACCATTGGCAGATCTTTTTTTACGGCTGATGGAAAGACCGTCAAGGGCAGATCGGTTTGAAAAAAAGCATCCGAACCTGCCTGCAAATTCACATATCCGAACGAAGAACCACCGAATGGTTCAAATGCGAAGAGTGGAGCAAATGCACCCGACAGAATTGCCAATAGGAACAGAGAAACAACAATCTTTTTCATCACTTATGGTTTAATCACTTTCGTTAATACAGCCGGAACCTGCAACAAATCGTAATCGTGCTGATAAATCAGGTATTTGTTGTACCAAACGGGGTCAAACTTTTCCTTGTATTCCCGCAATCCTTTATAATGCGAAAACGATTTGATTTTCTGATACGCAAAACGCATGGAACGCTCGGGGAAGGTGTGCGGATCGTCGATACCGCTCATGGGGGCGAACCCAAGATTCACATTGGTGTAACCCATTGACTTCAGGTAATTAAACAATTCGATCAAAATAAAATCCATCACCCCGTTGGGAGCATCCTGTGTTTTTCGAATCAGATCGTAAGTGGCTTCCCCTTTTACATATTCAGGGATAATATTCAAAAATGCTACAATCTTCTCCTCCGAATTCTCAACGGTAATGATGGTTTGTTGTTTCAACTCATTCCAAACAAACATTCCCTGCGAAAAGATAATCTCGCTCCGTCCGGTCGATTCCAGCCACTCATCGCTCACCGATTTGATCTTTTGCAGAATCCCGTCCTTCACCGGAGGCAAAATAACCGTAGCCTTATATCCCTGATCCTTCACCTTGTTGATGGCATTCCTCAACGACTTTTTACTTCCGCCTTCCAGCGTAAATTTGGTGATATCGACCACCCCTTCCTGTCCGATAAAAAGTTCTTTCTTCCGAAGTTCGTGATAAACCGGGAGCGACTCCTCCGGAACCCGGTAATAGATGCTTTTCAATCCGTTTTCCATGCAAAACTTATCGAAACCCACCATGCAATTCTTCATCTCTTCCGGGTTTTCAGCCACGGGATTCTCGAGCACAACCGCAAAATTACCTGAGATACGGTATGAGATAAAGGCTTTCTGATCGTCGGAAAAGTAGAGGAACTTGTCGCTGTATGTCTTAAAATAATCGACCGAAGAGTTTCCATGAGAAGCCAACAGATTGGTTGCCATTTCAAACTCTTTTCCAGTAATATTGATTTTGGCCTTGTACGCCTGCACAAAAGTGTAAATCAAAAAAGCAATGGAGAGGAAACCGCTAATGTTTATCGACACCAGAAAATGGTTGGCAAACGGGTCGGCAGGAACCAAATCGGAACTGCCCACCAGAAAATAATTCTGCAAGGTATATCGTACCGACTGGAGAAAACTAAAATCGATACCAAAATGTTTTTGATCGAGGAAATAAAAACCAATGATTCCATAAGCCAGCACCGCCACCATGAAAAAAAGCGACGACTGGATCCCAATGGAACTCAACTTTCGATTGGGTTTGATGTAATACTCTTTCCGGGTGGCAACTAAAATTCCGATGACGACCAAGGCCACCGTAGCTTCTTCGTAGTCGATGGCTTTGGTAATGTGCCCAACAAACGACAAAACACTAAGGACCAATGCAAACCACCAGGCATTTTTCAATCCTTTCAGCATAAAGGCGGCAGTAACCAGCAAGAAAAACCCGGCAAACATCACCATGTAATTCGAAGCATGGATCACCTCCATCGGCACAAACTCCTTTAATCGGATTAACCGTTCGGACACAGCCGGAGTCAATACGGATACAATATTTATAATTCCCAGCCCCAAGAGAAGAATGGCCGGAAGCACCCTCATCAGCAGCTTATTGAGTTTGGAAAGAAAAGCAAGCAACCCCGAAAAGAGAGGCAACCAGAATTCGAAGAATCGGTACAAAAAGGTCACCGAAATGGCTTCAACATTACTAAACCCAAAACGGATCAGCAGGTAACTCATCGACACCTCAACAGCGCCCAAACCCCGCAAGAAAGGTGAAACCAACAAAAAGACAATGGAGATAATGTAGCCCATCACCGCCGCGAATAACGACGGATGAAACCCGAGAGCGGTCATAGAAATGTAAAGGTGGGCAATCCCGGTAAATTCAATAAAAACCGAAGCAATCACGGTAAAAAGGAATTTTTTCCGGTCAACATCGTTTCCCTGTATCTCATTCAGAAAGAACTCTGAAGATGGAAAATATTTCACGATCAACCAGTATAACCATCCTTTTTGCATTAAGGAACGATACAAAAAAAACGAACCGATAATCAATAAAATCAAAGCGATAAGGGCAAACCATTCACCGGCACCTACCCCACCCCTCAAAATGGCATATATAAATGCGGGAATCGCGACAATTACAACCGAAAGAATTCCCACAAAGCCATAAATAGTCGAAGCAAAATGGATTTTCGTTTTCTTAATTCCCTTTTTTTCAATGTTTCCCGTAAAAAAAGCAAGCGAAGAGACCCCGCCGGCAGGCAGGAAAACACTGATAAAATTTCGCTTGAGGAAAAGCATGATCGAATCGCCCAGCGAAACCTTTTTCCCCACAGCAGCAAACGAAAACACGTACATCATTCCCTGCAGGAAAATGTAAAACAAGGTAATGGAAATACCCGCCAAAACCCATTGCCACCGGGCGGAAACCAACGCAGTTTTAATCTCGGAGAATTCGGCGCTTTCGTGCCTGATAAACCAGATACCTATTCCAAAGAAGAAAAGAGTTAAGATAATTTGAGCAATCGTCTTTCCATTTTCACGAAAAAACGGGCTGAATCGTTCCTTGAAGAAAGAGAGAAATTTCCCCTGTATAACCTTCTGTTCCATAAAAATACTTCTTTCGATTCGATGCCTGAATTTAGTGATAAATTCAATCGGTTTCAATAATGAAACAATCCTTAACAGGACAACACAACTGCTTTAGATTTTTTAACATTTATGTTAATTTACTCTGGTCGTTTTTACTTTCAAAATACCTTTCTCCAAGCCATCAGCTGTGGCCTCAAGGGTAACCGTTCCAACCTTACCGGTCGATTGAACAATGGCGAGGCACCGTCCCTGCCAGGCTTCCATAACATTTCCCTTAAAAGAAGTATGCGAAGCCGGATTTCCATTACCAACCGCAGCCAGTTTACCCTCACCTTTTATTGTGAAAGTAATCCGATTGTTGGCAAATGGCACCAGATTTCCTTTGGCATCCTGCAGTTCAACCCTTACATAAGTTACATCCTGCCGGTTGGCGACAATTGATTCGCGATCGGGTGTTAATACAATACGAACCGGTTCTCCGGCTGTTTCGATCGAATAAGAGGTTTTTTTACCCTCTTTGGAAGTTCCGGTAACGTCGAGTTTTCCCGGTTGATAGGGTACCCGCCAGGTCAGGAATGGCTCCTTGTGAATGTTCCAGCTCTTTACACCCAGCGACTTTCCGTTCAGAAAGAGCTCATTTTCGGAACAATTGGTGTACACCTGCACGGTAAGGGTATCGTTTACCACCGGGTGGTTCCAGTGGCTGATTACATCGGGCCAGCCCCAGAAGGAACAGTTGTGAATATCGTTGGCCACCGGTTTAAACGGAACCGCAAGATAAACCATGGGTTCATTGGTCCATAAAGCCTTCCGGAACCAGTATCCCGGTTTTTCAAAACCACAAAGATCGGCAACACCACACACGGCACTACGCCAAGGCCATTGAGGCCATGTAAGCCAGGGTTCCAATCCGTAACCACCGGCACCGATCCCTGTTTCCCCAAGATAATCGAAACCGGTCCACAGAAATTCACCGGCCACAAAATCTTCCAGTTGACCTGTTAGCCATTCGTAGTAACTCCTCAACGGAAAACCATTTCCCTCATGATGAGGGTACATCACCGTTTCGGTACTGTAAATGATTCGCTGCGGGTAAGTTTGATGATCTTTCCGATAGTTTGGTTCCTGATAATTATACCCCACAATACCCAGTAAATTGGCAAAACCGGTCTGATTGTCAGCAACAATTTCGTTACATGCCGAAGTAAATGGCCGTGAAGTATCGTATTTTTTTGCCTCATCCATCAACTGCTTTAAAACTTCGGGAGCTACACTTTTAGTTTGTTCAACCACCTCGTTTCCAAGACTCCATGCAATTACCGAAGGATGGTTCCGGTGGCGACGCATCCAATCAGCAATATCGCGTTCATGACATTCATCAAACACCGGAGCATAGCCAAACTCCTTTTTGCCGTTTTTCCACTCATCGAAAATCTCATCGACGACCAGGAAACCTATGCTGTCGGCGCAATCGAGCAGTTCGGGCGCCGGCGGATTGTGGCTCATGCGCAGGGCATTGCACCCCATTGCTTTCAATATTTTCAACTGCCGCCGGAAAGTATAATCGAAACAGGCAGCCCCCAGCGGCCCTCCATCGTGGTGATTGTTTACACCTTTGATCTTCAAATGCTCCCCGTTCAGAAAGAATCCTTTATCGGGATCGAAACGAAATTCCCTAATCCCATATTTGATATCCAACCAATCGACCCTCTTCTTATTGGAGACCAAAGCGGCTTCAACCGTATAGAGATAGGGATTTTCGATCGACCACTTTATTACCCCCGGCACTTTCAGACTAGAAGAAAAAATCTGAAAATCACCTTCACCAAGCATTATTTTTTGAGAATGTTCAGCCACTGTCTTTCCATTTTTATCTTTCACCTTCAATTCCAGTACAAAATCGCCTTGTCCTGCTGTTTCGTTCTTTACCTCGCACGAAACCCGCAACATGGCTTTATCCCCACTGATTTTTGCTGTTTGCACAAATACGCCGCCTTCGGTAAAATGGGTCAACCCGGTGGTTCGCAACCATACATGCCGATAAATACCAGCCCCGGTATACCAGCGTGAATTGGGCTGATCGGAGGTATTTACCTTTACAGCAATCACATTCTCTTCGCCACACTTTTTAAGATAAGGAGTAAGGTCGTAACTGAAGGTTGAATAACCATAAGGCCGTTTACCAAGGGATTGGCCATTGATCCACACCTCGCTGTTGCGATAAACCCCGTTAAACCGGATGATGGTACGCTTCCCGTCGGATGAAGCAGGCATCACAAAATGTTTCCGGTACCAGCCAATACCGCTAAAGGCATAAGCCCCACTCGGCCCGGTTTTATTGAGCGAATCGAAAGGCTGCTCAATACTGAAATCGTGCGGAAGATCCAATTGCCGCCAGTTTTCGTCGTTGTAACCAGGCTGTTCAGCACCCGGTTGATCGTTCAAAGCAAACTTCCAGTCAAAATCGAAAAGGGTTTCCGGTGCTGACTGCTTTTTGTCCAACGAACAGGAAAAAAACAGCAAACCAAGCAACAAGAGTAAAAAAGTGGGTTTCATTTTCAATGATTTTAAGTCCTCTCAAATATACCAAATTGGATCGATGAAAATGGTTTTTTGCACTCAATACTCCTTGCAAAATGAAATGTTGAATCGTACTTTTGCCCCACCTTAATGGAACAAATATGAAACAAGTCCTTACCTTCCTGAAAAACATCAGGAAAAACAACAGCAAAGAATGGTTTGATAGCCACAGAGATGAATATATGGAAGCCCATTCCATTTTCACTACGTTTGTTGAGAAACTTATTGCCGGGATCGGAGAATTTGATCCTTCGGTAAAAGGGCTTGCCCCAAAAGATTGTATGTACCGGTTTTACCGGGACATCCGTTTTTCGCCCAACAAAATGCCTTACAAAACCCATTTTGGAGCCTATGTTTGTCCTCATGGCAAAAAATCGGGTTATTCGGGTTACTATTTTCACATTGAACCGGAAGGGAACGGATTCCTCGACGGACATCAACTGGACACCGGGCTCTATTGCCCGGATCCAAAAATTTTGAAAAGCATTCGCGAAGAGATCTTTCTGAATGGTGAAACCTTTGAAAAAGCGGTGATGGAAGCCACTGGCTTTGTTGTAGAAGATAGCCAGGCACTTAAAAAAGTACCGAACGGATATCCGTCTGACTTCAAGTATGCCGAATACCTTAAATTAAAAAACCCTAACCTGTGCAAGCGAATTGACAATGATTTTCTGTTGAGCGACCATTTACTGGAAAATACTGTTGCAGAATTTAAAAAGACGTTTTCATTCAATACGATCTTAAACAAAGCAATTGAATATGCATTAGACTAGCTACATAAGATTGCGTTTCCTCCAGTTCCTCTTTTCGAGTTTCAGCACATTGGGGCACTCTTTGATTGTTTGGAGATAGTTGAGTAAAAAGAGTAATTCTTCATCATCCTTTTCACCATTAAACTCTTTGATATAAATGGCATTGCCATAATTTTCGATCAGTTTATGGGGTGTATCATCCACCATCAGGGTACGCTCGAGCGAATAGCCCAGCGGTTTGATTTTTCGCAATCGTTTCACAAAATCGTAATGGCTAAAACCCTGACAGGAAAAATCATCACTTCCGTTTACCGGACGAAATGTTGCCTTCGACCTTCCCCACACGAACGCTGGTTTAATGCCAGGTGGAAAAATCTTTTCGACCATCCGTTCCGCATAATCGTCCGATGAAGATGACCAGACTGCCAATCGGAAATCGCGAGAACATTCATCGAGAAACTGGTCAAGATAAGGCCTTTTAACCACGAAATAATGAAAAATCCTAAAATCAAAACCTTCTTCCGGTTTCTCTTCGAACGAATGGATAAGTGTTTCATCCAGATCGAGAATCAGCAATATTTTATTTTCATCTATCGACAAACTCTTTCGATTTACAATTTACGGTTCTTCTTCTTTCATATATTGCAACGTACTGAAAACTTTAATCTTCTTCGATTTCTTTTCCACATACATCTCGATCAGGAACTGGCCGGAATACTCTTCCGAGTTATAAAAAACAAAGTGATCGAACTTTTTAGGGTTATACAATCCAGGATTCGAAACCCAATACTCCTTCATAACCTCTTGGTAATGATCGGGCATCCGCATCCCTTCCCGGAAAGCAGCAGAGCCATATTCCCCGATCTGGTAAAAATTACCATCGGCATCCACAATATGAACGAATATTTTCAGGATCTCATCGTCAACCACCTTCGCTGCCGGATCGGGAGGATACTGGTAAAAAATATCGAGAAGAGAATCATTTCTTACGGTCAGTGCCAATTGATATTTTCCCTTCCGTACAGAATTCGTTTCTATTTTACTTACATATTCAAATCCGTAAATCTGAGATCTATCTTGGGGGAAGCAATAGGAAAAATGGGTGAAATGCGACTGCAACTTTGAATGATCGATTGTTTTTGACAATTCAACAGCCCGGATGAATTGATTGTGTGTAAATGAAAACTGGGGATGGTTCATGCTGTCGAGAAAACCATAAAAAAAACGTTTATCGTTCTCATTCAAATGGTTCTGACAAAAACCACCCAACGGTATCAGAATAGCCCAAACAGCCAAAACGAATTTGAAATCTCTCATTGATATTCAATCTTTTTTTAAGATAAATATACGGGATAACTTTCTCAATTTTCAACTGCAGCAGGAAAAAGAGCGTTAAAGAACCAAAAAACGGAAATAAATTCCAAGCTATCAACAATTTACGAAAGCCACTTTACACTTTTCAGGTTTCGTTTAATGCCAAGCTTATACTTGTATTTTGGGTAACCGATAATCAGTGAAGTCACAACTTCGTGGGTATCAGGAATACAAAATTTCTTTCGCAATTCCGGTGTTTTATTGATTGCCGGGGGAATAATATCCATAATGGAGCCACCCAGCCCCAGAGAATGAGCGG
Source organism: Prolixibacteraceae bacterium (assembly GCA_035353695.1). Lineage (GTDB taxonomy): Bacteria > Bacteroidota > Bacteroidia > Bacteroidales > Prolixibacteraceae > CAYMTR01. The sequence goes on along the minus strand of DAOQAB010000032.1, from coordinate 18,744 downwards.
CCAGCATCCCGTAAGTTGCCGCAATCGAAATATCCTGCCGGATATCATCACCTTCTTTGGGTGCCAGAAACAGGATCATTGCCGGAGCATTCCGGGTAAGTGTATCTTCTGTTCCTGCTTTTAAACCCGGCAAGCGTGATTTCAGCATCGGGACAAGGTGTGTTTCCATTGTCCAAAATTTCTGAGCACCCACTTCTTTTCTGATGAAATACCTAAAAAAAGGTTTACCCATCATTGCGACCAACTTCTCATACAACTGAACCATTTCGGGCAATGCGCTTTTGATTATCTCCCTGTCGGGAACTACAATCAATTCGGTTTTTAATGGCGGAAAACCGGGAGGTGCAAAGGTAATGGCGTCAACCACTTTTTGAAGCAACTCTTTGGGAACCGGTATCTCTTTAAAGTTCCTGATTGCCCTGCGGGTTGATATCAGGTTAAAAAACGAATCCTGATCGGGAATACAATCGGGTAATTCAAAAAAATCAGTGTCGTATGAAAGCCCATCGACAACAACCGATCGGGTTGAACAAATTGCCATACATTGCCCGCATTTAAAGCATAGCCCAATCCGGTCAGCCCGGATCAAAACCTCGCCCGCAGAGTCGGTTGTATAAATTTTGTTGGGACAAACTTCTACACACAAATGACACTTTTTACAGATCGCACGATTGATTGACAAAGAATCCATTTCGCTATAATTAAGTGAATAAAACCATTGGAACACACTTCAAAGATAGATACATGCTTTCGCATTTATCTTGCCATAGGACAAGAAATCACTTCTGGCATATCTCTTTTCGAATCCGGCTTAATGATGTATCGGTTATGCCCAGATAGGATGCGATAATCTTTAGTGACACATTCTGAAAAATTTCGGGATGCTCCGAAAGCAATTTCACATACCGGTTTTCGGCGCTCTCCTGTATCAGTTCCAGTGTCCGTTGCTGTAACAGATCGAAATGGTGCAAGACCAAAATTCTCCCAAATTCCCTAAACTCAGGATATTGATTAAAATAGATCTCTTCGTCGGCATAGGTCATGGTCCATCCACTACAATCGGTCAGTGCCTGAAAATTTTGCTTTGCCGGTTGCCGCTTGAAAAAAGAGAGAAAGTCGTTTACAAAACAGGGAGCCGTATAAATATTGGTCGTAACTTCATTCCCTTCACTATCATGGGTAAAAGAGCGGACAAATCCGCTTTCCAGAAAATAGGTTCGCTGGTTAACCTTATTCTCCTCAAGCAAAAAAGTTCCTTTGGAAAACGAAAAAGCCGTAAAATCACCGGTCAGTTCAACCGCTTTTTCCTCCGGCATCGGATACATTTCCCGGAGATATTTTTGAAGATTTTCTTTACCCATAAAACTTTCCCGTTGTTTGCCTAAAGATACATCTTTTCAATTCAGTTTGAAAAAAGCGCCATTCTCACACACCTTCATGCACTTGAAGCACCCAACACACTGATCGGGTTTTCGGATCAAAGCATGTCGATGGCCCAGAAAATCTACTTTGCCAATTACCTGCTTCTGACAACTATCGACACACTTCCAACAAGCTTTACAAACCCTGGTATTCAACCCCACATGCGACGTTTGGTTATGGCCCCGCATTCGCCGGTCTCTTCTGATCTTCATTGTTGAATTTATTAATAGTCCAATCCAAATCAAATAATAGCAGTATGGTTTCATTGTGAAAGACTCTCATTTTTTGACCCGACAAATATCGGATTACTCTTTCATCTCGAAAAAAAGAACGATGCCGAACCGGACAAAACCGGGGCCGAATAGTTACTTATCGGAAAATGTAATGTGGATATCGACCAACTCCGACTGCGTTCCCAATCGCAAAGGAGCCCCCCAAAGTCCCAAACCGGAAGAAACATAAAACTGTGAATTCCCTTTTTCCGCATAGCCATAAGAGAGTTCATGGAATTTACGGACCAGCAAACTGAACGGATAGATCTGTCCGTTGTGGGTATGCCCCGAAAACTGAAAATCGATGTTATTCTCAACAGCCTCAGCCAGCTTTACCGGCTGATGATCGAGTAAAATGGTTGGAAGGTTTTTCGTGTTGGTTGAAAGAATATCGCGTAACGGTTTACGGTTCCGGTTGGTCAGGTCGTCCCGGCCAATCAGCACAAAGCTACTGTCAACCACAACGGCAGAGTCCCGAAGCAGAGTAATGCCCGAATGGGTAATATAGTCGATTGCACCGTTCACATTTCCAAAATATTCGTGATTTCCCAACACCGAATAAACCCCGTATTTTGCCTTTAATTGCTGAAGTTCCTCATTCATTTTTTGAACTTGCACCGAGCGAAGGCTATGATCGAACAAATCGCCGGCGATTAAAATGATATCGGGTTTTTGCCGGTTGATCATTTCGACATACCGTTTGGCCCTTCCCTTTCGGATCATATCCCCAAGGTGAACATCGCTGACAGCCACAACGGAAAGCTGATCCAGCTTACTCTCTTTTTTCGGAATAGTAAGATCCAGATGAACCGTTTTCGGATGGTCGAAATTGATGTACCCAATAATGGAAGAAACCAATAAAGCAAACAGCACAAAACCGGCATAAAGAAGTTTTGTAAGGGAATAATTGGATTGTACCCATGCTGGAAAAATGTGAAAAAAATGATCGATCAGCCGAAACAGATCGGCAAACAGAACCATTGTCAAAAAATAGAGGAACACAACCATCCAGAAGCTGCCAATGTTTCCGAATGTAGCACTGACCACCGGAGGCAGCTTGCTTTCAAAAGCCATTGCCACAAAAAACGAAACCGCAAACAGAACAAACAGAATGGTATATACAATTTGCAACACGGAATTTTGAGGCAAAGCCTGCTTTCCCCTTATCCAAATATAGAAGTTGAGGGAAGCAAATATGATAAAGACTATTAGAAATCCAATTTTATTCATTTTCAATATTCTATTACATCAATTTTTACAATCCTTCTTAAAAAGACGGATCAACGACTTAAAACGGGTAACAAAATGAACAGCTACCACTACAACAAATATATGGGCAAACAAGCTATGGTTGTGCAACGAGACATGGGAAAAACCAATCAGGAAAAAAGAAAAGCTGATCACCGTTAAAATAAAAAGAACCAGCACAATCGTCATAAGTTTGTTCTTCGAATAAAGCTTTTTGGTAACCAGCGCTTTAATAAAGGGCCAATGCTGCCAGATATGAATCAGTATAATCCCAACAAAAACCAGTGCAATAATACAATGAATGGTTCCCCACGAAAAAATTTCATTGGGATCGGCTCCATTCATGATCTTTTCCCTGCTTCCTTCAAAAACAGAAGAAGAAAGCCCACAGGCAATTAATCCAACAAACAACAAAATATCAACTATTCCTTTTAAAACTTTTTTAACGCGATTTTTTTCCATGGCTTCTTTGATTATTAAATAAATAAAACCTTACAAAACATTCATTAAATGCTGTACAAAGAAATTTGAATTCAGGAAAAAACCGACGCGTTTTTAAACCGAAACGGACAAGTTCGAGGGTGAAACGAAAAAATGAGCCTCATCCATTCGATAACCATTCCAGAAAATCCCCACTCTTTTCCTTGCTGATGAATATTTTTTCAGTGAAAGGAATTGTCAGTGAAACCGACAACTTACGGGAAAAGTAATGAGACGCTTCTTTGATGGCATTGCGGTTAATCAAAAATTGCCGGTTGGCCCGGTAAAACTGATCAGAGACAAGGCGTTCAAGCTCTTCCAGCGTTTTATTAACGACATACTTGGTATTATCAAAAGTTATCAGAAAAGCAATTTCGGTTTCAATGTAAAACAGCGCAATCTCATCAAATTTCACGGGGATAATCTTGTCTTTGTGATAAACCAAAACGGCTCCGCATTTTGAAGCCGGCTTTTTGAAAAGCTCCCAAATAGTATCATAATTCAATTCCGGACGCGAAAATGAATTTTTTAGTGTATTATACTTTTCAAAGGCATCGAAAATGGTTTTCTCGGAAAATGGTTTCAATATATAATCGATCCCGTTGGTTTTAAAGGCATTCAATGCATACTCATCGTAAGCCGTACAGAAAATCACGGGAAAGGTACAATCCATTTTGTTGAAGATCTCAAAACTCAACCCATCACCCAGCTGGATATCACTAAACACCAAATCAGGGGCATGATTGTTTTTCATAAAGTAAGCAAGCGCTTCTTTGACCGAATTCAAAATGGCCACAACCCGTGCAGTTGGCTCAACTTTCAAAATGGTTTCGGCCAAATCGGATGCTGTAAGTTTTTCGTCTTCAATAATTATTACATTCATTCCGACAATATGTTAATCGTTACAGAAAAGTTTTTTTCACCCGATTCGATCACAACCTCATCGCCCGATAAAATTTTGTACCGTTCCGATAAATTTGCCAGCCCCAAACCGGTCGAGATCTCAGAGGTTAATTTGGGCTGCAGATTGTTGGTTACCGTAATCTTCCCTTCCTGGTAAAAGACCTGGATATGCAACGGTGCTTCTTCTGTCAACGAATTATGTTTCAATGCATTTTCAAGCAATAGTTGGATCGAAAAAACAGGAACAAACCCGCTTTTCGTTATCGGTTCCGGAATATCGAATACAAAATCCAGTGCATCGCCAAAACGCAACTTTTGCATCTCCAGGTAATCGAGGCATAATTTCAGTTCGTCGGCCAATCTTGCCGTATTGGCATTATTGGAAGAGATAGAAGCCCGCAGAAAATCAGAAAGTTTCACCACATAATCAACCGCCACATCGGGGTTTTTCTTAATGAGTGTTTTCAGGATATTCAACGAATTGAACAAGAAATGGGGATGAATTTGCTGTTTCAACTGCTGATAAAAAGCTTCGGTATTCTTTGTTTTCAGTTGGGCATTTTCGAGTTCAATCTGAGCCTTTTTATCTTTCATCAACGCTATTTCCTGAATAATCAGGATAATCAGATTCAGAAAGAATCCCGTTGCAAGAGGAAAATGATGATCACCACCGTGAGACTCAAAAAGGAAAGAACGAAATCCTTCAAAAAAGAAAAGAATCAGAAACCGGCTAACCAGCCAGAAAACAAAGGAAAACAATATACTAAAGGTAAAACTCAGTACATACCTTACTTTATTTTTCAACCATTGAAGCCCGTTTTGTTCGGACAAATAGACCAAAAAAGCATTGATTGACCAGATAGAAAGCGCAAAAACTGTCGAAAGCAATGCACTCGGCAAAAAGAACTGAAACGAAAAAGCAAGGTGCTTAAATGTGGGCATAGCCGTTAACACACCCATTACCGGTGAAGTAATCAATGCAATCCGAATCAGGTTTCGAACCTGACCAACACCTGTTTTATGCTTGCTTTTCATTCTACCTGCGAAGTTATACGATTCGTTTAAAATAACTCAACAAATTACCGTGAAGCAGACAAAAACGAGGCTAAAACGATTGGCATTACGAAAAAAAGAGGCTGTCCAAAAAGTAGCATCAACTTACAGAAAACTTACGATTTGATAGTTCATTGGGCTGAAAGCCCAACTTAATCTAGCCCTTCGGGCTGTTTATTTCAATTTGAAAGTGCGGGAAAACTACAAAATACTTTTTGGACAGCCTCTTTTTCTATCCGCGTAAGCAAACTATTTTAAAACAGATAATTCAATCCAATGTACAACCCGGTGTCTCCATCCTGTTCTTTGATAGCCCGGCCATAATCAACGGTGATCACAAAATTCTGGTTCATGGCTATTCGCAAACCGGCGCCATAGCTCATGTGCATTTTCTCGCCGCCATCAAAATCGAAATAATCGGCGCCATATTGGTTCAACACCGCATCGCTCAGTTTGCTTTTCACATCCACCTTCTGAACGGTTTGGCCAAAATCGAAGAAGCCATTCAGCCCCAAATAAAATTTTTGGTTAATCAGATTAAAATGAACCGGTTTCCATCGCAATTCCAGGTTACCATAAACCACACCGTCGCCAATAACCCGGTTTCTCCGTATTCCCCTGATGGTTTTGCTGCCACCCAGCCCCAACTGATCCTTCATCAACGAAGTTTCAATTTCGGGTTGATAATAGAATGGAACCTCTCCTGCCAGTTTCCCCTGATAAGAAAGACGATAGGCAAACGACAAATCACGCTTGATAATCGTGAAATATTGACGGTGAGTTATATTCAGTTTTACAAAACCCGATTCGGCGCCAAGGAAAGCCGGAGCGCCAAAAATGAACAACTCGGTCCACATTCCCTTCATCGGGTTCGGTTCGTTATCGCGGGTATCAAAAACAATTCCGGCCTTAAGCAACGGGACAAAACCTCCGTTTTTCTCCTTTTCAGAAAGGATGTTCCAATCAACATATTCATCATAAAGAGTTAGTGTGTCAGGTAACATTTTGGGATCGCCTTCTTCTCTTCCTTTATTGAACTTCGCAATGTCGACATTCCGGATTTTAAAATTCTGAAGATTAAAACCGGCCAAAACCAGCAACTTTTCGCCCACTATCGGAAACTGGAAATCGGTTTTGAAGCGGAACATTTTATTCTGCATGGCATAGAACATGCGGGTTTTATATGTTCCATCTGTATTGGAATCGTCGATCCAGTTTTTGTTAAACTTTGTTTCAAAGCCATTAAAGCCATAGAAATCGAAAGCTTTATCGGGCAAATAAGCCAGGTCGGAAGTAATCCGTACGCCAGGAATCAGGTATTTTGAATCGTATGCCAAACGAAGAATCGCGCTTCCTTTGGTGTACCTCGAGGCTTCAAAATAGATGTTGTGAATGTAATCGGGATACTGGGTGCCATCGCCATAGTTGAAAAAATTGATCAACCCGCCATACTGAAATCCAAGATCGGTATTGAACGAAATGGCCGGCAACAGCCCAAAATTCCATCCGGTTTTTGTTTCTGCCTTTTTCTCGGTCTCCTGAGAGAACAATGCCAAAGAGATTAAAATAAATAAGGAAAAGGACAATACTTTTTTCATGCGAATAAGTCTTTAAGTTTAATTTAACTGCCCATCCCAAAGAGTCGTCTACCATATTAATATGCTACTCCGGGATAAAAACGATTTTATGATATTGGTCACAAAGATAAATCTACTTAAAAAAAGGTAATAACAAATAAATAAGACTTTTTATCTACAACAAAAAAAATATTTGGGGTATTTTAGGTTCATTCCTGATGAGAAAGTTTAATAATTATTTCTAAATTATACCCGATAATAATTATGCCAACAATATCCCGAAATAACAAACTCTGGTACCGCAAGGTTGTTCTTTGGATTGGAGCCAGTCTGCTGATTGTATTGACAATAGCATTGTTATTAATTGTTTTTTCAGCCGAAAGATTCATCCGTAACAACCTCTCTGATATCGTCTATCAAAAAACGAATCACTCCTATCGGTTAGATTTTAAAGATATTTCGTGGAAATGGAAAAACCAGACCATCTCGTTTAATCAATTGCATTTAAAGCCCGACACAACACTGGCAGCACGCTCATCGAACCAGGATTTTTACGAATTCAAAACAAATTCGCTGGTCATCAGCAACATAAACATCAAAGAACTAGTTGCCCATAAAAAATTGAGAGCCAACTCCATCAAAGTAAACAATCCCGATTTCAAACTAAGCACGGGGCAAGATGTGGATATCAAAATGTTCAATGCGAAAAAGGTAGGAAAAGGAGATTCGCTGGCATTGCCACTCTTTTGTGAAATATTCATCGACACCATTTTAGTGACCGATGCCCGGCTCCAAATGGACACATTGATCAATATTTACAAAAAAATAACCAAAGTTAACCTTGAAATTTTGGGGTTCAGAATCGGCGGAATAAAAAAAACAGACTCCCCTTTCCCCTTCGACATTACCGACATTTTTTTGAAAATTGAAAATTTGCATGGGAACTTGTCGGATCAGGTGCACTTTTTAACAGTCGATGAAATAAGCCTTTCGCTACTCCATTCAAAGATCAATGCCAAAAACCTGGCACTAAAACCCATTTCAGAATCAATGGTCACCCCCGACAACCAGTACCATGTGCTGGTCCCCGAAATTGAGATCAGCAGCCAGCATGTTCAGAATTTTTATCACACCGACACCATTCCCATCGAAAACCTGACGCTGAGGTCACCAACCATCGAAATAAAATTCGGCAACCAAGTAAGCAAGGGAACACCGATCAATCAAATCAATCTCTATAAACTGATTGGCAATAACATCAAATGGGTAAACATCGACACGCTTTCGATAAAAAATGCCCGGTTGAAATTTTTCCCGTCCAATTCAAACAAAGTTGCCCAGCAATTTGAAAACCTCACGATCGATTTTACACAGTTCCGGGTCGATTCCAATTCGTACAGCTCGCCCGACCGGATCTTATCGGCGAAAGAACTCGCCTTTTCCCTCGATCAATTTATCTTAAACCACACCGACAACCTGCACCAACTGGTCATTAACAACCTGGTTGCCGATACCCGGAGCCGAAAAGTAACTACGGGCATTATCACCTTTATGCCTTGTGACTCATCGGGTAACAGTAAACACAAAGTAAGTACCCTGATCAATGTCAAATGCAAAGGGGTTCTCTTCAACAACGTACAGTTTAGCAAAATCTATCACAATCAGCTCATCCCGATGGATGAATTAATTGTCCTTTCGCCCAATGCTAACATCAGTTTCAAAAAAGGGGAACAACGTATCAAAGACCAAAAAGAGATCAGCCTGATCCTCCAAAAGATGAGTGATTACATAAAAGGTGTTTACGTAAAGAAAACGGAAATTGTCGATGGAATGTTGAACTACAATTATATATTGAATGAAAACGAAAATGGTTTTTTCAGGACAAAGTTTCAGTTTGAGTTGAAGGGCCTTTCGCTCGACAGCAACACATTCTACCGATCGGAAAAAATATTTTTTGCCGACAACTTTAACGTCCTTTTCAAGGATAGCTGGCTGCAACTAACCGACAATCTGCACCGGATCAATACCGATTCGGTTATTCTCTCGAGTACTGGCAAAAATGCCGAGATTTATAACTTCAGAATTGTTCCCACGAAGACGTTACCATCGGGTGACTCGCTTTTTAAAACCGGACATCCGGAAATTTTCGACATCCATTTTCCTTTTATCCAGCTTACCGGAGCGGACCTGCACCGAGCCTTTTTCCAGAAAGAACTTCTCATCCAAACCATTAATATTCCCAATTCAACATTCCATATTGATATTCTGGGAAAATGGAAATCGGATCAGTTCATCTCTTCGGGATTGACAACCAGCCCCTATTCGTTGGTTTCGGATTATCTCCAGAAAATCGCCATCCAGAAAATTAACCTCGAAAATGGGCAACTAAACGTTTCGCAACAACGGAAAGGATTATCACCGGTAGAATGGACCAATTCTTTTTCGGTGAAAATGTTCAATTTTGAAATCGATTCGCTTTCGTCGCAAAAGAAAGACAAGTTGCTCTTTTCCGATGATATTGACTTGGTTATCAAGAAATACTCGTTTAAATTGGCCGACGGTGTTCACCAAATTGTCGCCGATGAAATCGGAATACTTACCACCGAAAACCGATTATACCTGATGAATGCAAAAATGTCTCCCAACCTGCTTTCTGAAAATTTCAAAAAGATGCCGGTGGCCATTTATGCTGATGTTCCGGCGTTGGAATTTTCGGATGCCAATATCCGTCAACTAATTAATCAGGGAGATTTGTCGGTTCAAGCAATTACCCTTTCAAATCCCAAAATCAAATTGCTCTTTCAAACGGGTATCAAAACCCAGCCCGACTCGGCAAAAAAAGCGCTATTAATTGTGAACGAGTTAAATTCGATTGTTGGTAACAAAATCTTCATCAAAAATGGCACTCTCGAGCTATGCAATTATCAGAATTCATCGTCCAAAACGTTTGGGACCACCTCAATAGACCTATCAATGAACAATTTCAAAATTGTGAATGAACAGCATAAATTCAGAAGATATTATGATAATTTCACCCTCTCCCTAAAAAACACCCGGTTCGATTTCCCCGACAAGATCCATTACCTGACCATTGAGAAAACCAGTTACCAAAAATCAGCCCAGTTGCTGAATTGCACGAACCTCTTGATCCAACCATTTAAAGAAACTACCGGAACGTCCGGTCATGACATCTATTCTTTCTTTTCACCCAACATGACCATGAACGGCTTCGACCTCATCAACGTAATTGATAAAAGACAAATCGTGGCAGCGCTGTTATTGGTTACAAACCCGACCTTTGAATTGAAGAGTTCGGCTAAAAAGAATGTTGACAAACGTTTTAACCCTTATAAGATAAAACTTTACCCAAGCATTAATTCAATAATCGACAAAATCGACATTCGTCTTGTTTCCATCAACAATGCAAAAGTAGATTTAAACTCCAGCAAGCCCATTCACCTCAGCCAGATGAACCTTACCGGAAAGTCGTTCCTTGTCGACAAATCGAGCGATAGTGAAGATCGGTTCCTGCTTTGCAAAAACATCTCAGCCGAACTCAACAACTTCAACGGGAAAACCAAAGCAGGCTTTTACAACTACCGATTTGATAAGATCACCATAAATGACCAGGGACGCTTCTCGCTAACCGGAATTTCATTAACCCCCTGTTTTTCCGAGAATGAATTTTACCGCAGAAAGGGGAATCAGGCCGACTACATTACCATTAAAAAAGCCGACTGTTTGGGACAAGGGTTAAACCTGAAGCAATTTTTTGAAAAAAACGAGATCATTATTGGCGAAACAAACCTTACATTCGACGAAATTGAAATTTACCGCAACAATCAAATCCCTGCCAAACCAGGATTGATAATTGAAATGCCTCAAAAAGAGCTGCGGGATATAAAACAAAAATTCAGAGCCGATTCAATCCTTATTCACGGTAACCGTTTCTCCTACCGGGAGCTTTCTCCAAAATCGACTTCTGAAACCAATGTCTTTTTCACCGATTTAAACTCCACCATTGCACATGTTTCCAACATCGATCAGGCGCTGGCAACAGACCCGGAAGCCCATATAAACGTTAACACCAAATTAATGGGCAAAGGAAAAATGACGATGAAACTGGATTTGAATATCCAATCGGAGAGAAATAAGTTCAAGGTTGAGACCGAATGTGGTCCCATGCCGTTACAACTGATGAACCCTGTGACGGAAGCCGGCATGAACTTATCGATCAAAGAAGGCTTTAACAACAAACTGACAACCTATTTTGAAGCCGATGAAGATACGGCAACCGGGTACATGAAATTTTCATACAGCGATCTGAAAATATCTGTTTTGAATGAAAAAAAGGGCACAAAGAACGAAGACAAACTAATCAGTTTTATCGCCAATACCTTTGCCGTAAAATCAGATAACCCACGACCAGGAAAAGAACTAATACCGGTGAAAATCAAGGCCCATCGAGAAAAAAACCGATCTTTTATCAGCTATTGCTGGAACACCATTTATACCGGAATGAAAAACAGTTTGGGAATGAAAGAAAAAGAAGAATAAGCTTTTTTAACTAGCAAAGAAGCTTCCAATTTCTTATATTTACTCATTCAAAAACATTAAAACCATTAAATCATGACAAGTATTAAAGGAACAAGGACAGAACAGAATTTGCTGAAAGCATTTGCCGGTGAATCTCAGGCCCGAAACAGATATGACTATTTTGCAAGCGTGGCAAAAAAAGAAGGGCTTGAGCAGATTGCAGCCCTCTTTCAGGAAACCGCATTAAACGAAAAAGAACATGCCAAACGCTTTTTCAAATTTCTTGAAGGTGGAATGGTTGAAATCACAGCTTCCTATCCAGCCGGTATCATCGGAACAACCCTCGACAACCTGAAAGCTGCTGCCGATGGTGAATATGAGGAATGGTCCGAATTATATCCCGAGTTTGCAAAAGTTGCAGAAGAAGAAGGCTTTAAAGAGGTTGCAATGGCTTTCAAAATGATTGCCAAAGTGGAAAAGGCCCACGAAAACCGTTACCGGAAATTATACAACAACCTCGAAGACGGAAAAGTATTCAAACGTGACGGAAAAGTAATCTGGAAATGCCGTAACTGCGGTTTCATCCACGAAGGAACAGTCGCACCTAACCAATGCCCGGCTTGCCAGCACCCGCAGGCATATTTTGAAATCATGGAAGAGAATTACTGATTTTTACGGTCAGGAAAGATTTTGACTTTGTCAAAAATCCCTTCCCGGGTTTGATCAGAAGATATAAAGGATGTTCGTTGAAAAGCGGATATCCTTTTTTTATTAAATTCGCCGGCAACAAAACTGAAGAACAATGTTCAAGAAAACAATCTTAGCCGTTATCCTTTCAATTCTTTTGATTCCTTCCTTTGCAAAACTCCCTCAATTAAGCGAAGAATCAAAAGTCATTTTGTATACCTGCGGACCAGGTGAAGAACTCTATGCACTCTTCGGGCACAGTGCCATCTGGATCAGCGATCCATCACAAAACATTGACAGGTTGTACAATTACGGCACATTTGATTTCGACACCCCTAATTTTTATGGAAAGTTCATCCGGGGACGATTAGATTATATCCTTTCGGTTTACCGTTCAAAATATTTCTTTGATGAATACCAATCGAGTAAACGTTCGGTCTCTGGCCAACTCCTTGACCTGAACCTTCGCGAAAAACAGCGCATTTTTGAGTTTCTCGAAAACAATGCACTCCCTGAAAACCGTTTTTACAAATACGACTTCTTATGGGATAACTGTTCAACCCGCATTCGGGATGTCCTTTCGAAAACAACCGATGGAAAATTGGTTTTCGACACCGGCAATAAAAATATCTCGTTCCGCGAAATGCTCTTTCCTTACCTCACCTACACTCCCTGGACAAAATTTGGTATTAACATGATTCTGGGGCTCACCTCAGACCGAAAAGCCACTCCACAGGAATACATGTTTTTACCGGAATATCTGCGCGTAGCAATGGACGGGGCAACCATCGACAATAATGGAGTAAAAAAGAAACTGGTTCGGGAAGAAAAACAATACCTCCCCGATCAATTAAATAATTCGAACAATCGATGGGATGACCCGGTAGCCGTATTCAGCCTTCTGTTACTTATTGTCATCTCCATTTCTCTTTTTGAATTCAGAAAAAAGAAGGATTTCCGATGGATGGATCGTATCCTTTTCTCCGTTTCGGTTCTTGCCGGGTTTTTCCTTTTATTCATGTGGGTTGGAACCGACCATGTTGCAACGGCCAAAAACATGAATATTTTATGGTTATTGCCAGCTCAGCTTCTGTTTCTTATTTCGCTAAGGGTCAAAAAACTAAAGAAGGATAAAGTGCTTCTCTTTGCATTGGGGTATCAATTACTCGTTTCTGTAGCCATGTTTGTGTGGCCACAGGATGCTGAATTCTCCTTCCTTCTGATCTCCCTCATCTACGTAGTACGGATTGCATGTTCATTGGTAAGATCCAAACAACAGGCTGGTTAATCTAAAAAAAGCCATCCGGGCAGATGGCTTTGAAAAACTTAATCGACTATAAAAACTATAATGCGGATGCACTATAGATGAGTATCAAAACAAACTTAACCCAAACACAGATAGAGTACTACTTCGAAACCATGATTTCGGTTTCATTCACCTGTGTATAAGACAGGTCAAGTGAAGTACAGATTATTTCAACAACTTCCTTCACATTGTCGGAATGAATTGATCCGGTAAACTTTCTGTCTCCAGAAATTTTTGAAGTGATCTTAACCCCAAAATGGTTCTCAACAATCGGCCAAATTTCGTTGAGGCTCCGGTTCTGGAAATCCTCGTCAAAATAGGCAATGCGGGAATTAGTTGCAGCTTCCACACTACTGGGCTCAGACAATTTATTTCCTCGCATAAACTGATCACCGGCAAACAACTGCCGCTCCTCTTCCCTGTACTTCACTCCAACTCTTCCTTCAAAACAATAAACCACAAAACCATCTTCATTGTCGGAAACGCTAAACCGGGTACCAAGGACATTCACTTCACCATTGGGGGTTTTAACCGAAAACTTGCTTCCCTTCTCCACCTCAAAATAAGCCTCCCCCCGAAGCGAAACACTCCTGGTTAAAAACAATTTTGGGAACTTTATCTGTGAATCGGAAGTTAAAATTACCTTCGATTTGTCGGGCAAATAAACAGTTGTGTTTTTGCCCACAACCCCGGTGTAGGTTACATCGGAATAAGCAAAGTATAAAAGAAAGAGGAGTAAACAGGCGGCAGATGCTATTGAACCAATCGCAACATAAAGCCTTCTTGCTCTATTCTTTTCGGGCTTTATTATCTTTAATCCTATAATCTCTTTCAGCAAAAAGTCCAGGACATCCGATTTATCTTTAACGGCGGGAACCTTAAAGTACCGAATTGATTGATTGATTTCATTGTCGAAATTAAAATCTTTTACCCCTTGCTGCTTATTTAAATCAGAATGCCTGAACATAGTGTTATAATTTCCAATCGTTCTTAAGTACAAGCTGGCAAAAAAAAACCCTACCTAATGGACAACCTTAATCGTAAAAAAAATAATCCAACACTGAAATTCAAAACTTTAGCAAGTAAAATTTTTATTCAAAAAACAAGTTGATAAAAAATGACGGGGCAAAGGATGTACCGGTCACAACAAATTTCATGAGGTGTGGCGATGAGTAATCTCCCAAATTAAAGAATTCAATATCCCGTGCTGTTTTCGACCCTAACACATTCAATAAGGAGGCACCCACTTCTACTTTTAACCGGCTAAACGTTACCTTTTTCACAATAGATAAATCGACCTGAGGAAAACTGCTCAAATGAGATATTTCAAATTGATCGTTGGTTGAATTCTGATGCAAATAGGGCTTCCCCGAAAAAAAATGGATGCCGGCAGTTGCAACCCATCCCGAATAGCTGAACACCTCATTAAACCGTAAGATATGCTGAACATTGGAAAGCGATTCGTAAGATTGGTTTCCATTGACCCCTTGAAACTGTTTCTCACTGTTTGAAAAACTGTAAGCCAACGAATGATGAAATAACCCATGATGAAACTGAATAATTGCATCGATACCCTGACGAACTTCGGTTCCGGTAGTGAGAGTGTAAACATCTCCCGAAGTCTGTTCTACCTGACCCTTTTGTGCAAAATAGGAGGCTCTTCCATTGCTGTTAATCCAATACCCCTCAATGTTCACAAACAGACCTTTCTTGCCATAATTCCATCCCAAGGCATTCTGGAATGATTCGAGAACCTGATCGCCGGTTGAAGACAAAAACCAGAAAGGAACTGCATTTAAATTGGAATTGTTCCGATCGGCCAGATAGAACGATTGAAGATACTTTCCAAAATGATAGTAAATCATGGAATGTTTGTCCGATCGATATTCAACCCCAAGCCTCGGCAAGAGAGAGAGATAAGGGATCGACAAATCGACGGATCCGCGAAGGCCGCCCAACAAATCAATTTGATTAAATAAATGGTAGGTCGTTTGAAAAAAAAGGCCGATTCGATGCTTTTCCCCATTGGTGGAAATTGAATCATCGTATTTGAAATATTTTTTTGTAAAATACTGGCTGGTCAGATCGGTTTCAGCAGAATCGGCTGGAATTACACATCCAACGGCCGATTGATTCGCAAATTGATAATCGGACTGAGTATAGGAATAATCGGCGCCAAACTGGAAATCGAATTTCAACTTCGAAAACGAAGAATTCCATTGAAGGTTTGCCTCCGAGAAGTTGTTCCGATCGTTATCGGACCGAAGAAAAGAAATGGTATCTCCGGAGTTGGAATCAAATCCAGCATCTGTTCCATATTGCTGATTTAATTGATGATATGAAACAACCAATAAATTGAGCCAATCATTTTTCGACCGGAACTTCCAACTGATTCCTGCATTATAATTTCTCCATTCCGATTGATGATTCAGAAAAAATGATTGACTGGATACCGAGAGGCTATCTTTTCGTGTCTCATCGTCATAACCTGTGCTAAAAATCAGATCGATTTCACTCCGGGTAGTTGGCTGATAAGAGAGTCTCAGATACCCATCGAGGAAACGATTCGACAACTCTTCTTTTTCTCCAGAAGTTAAATCGGTTCCATTCGCCGGCGACATTGACGAAGAGGCCATTAAACTCTTGTAATAATAGTTGGGCCAGTATTCGGTAATCGATTTTCGGACAGCACCGGTAAAAGATAGTTTCTTCGACAGCGGAATACCAACAAAAAGGTTCATATCGAGCATATTGGCAGAAAAATCGACAACTGGTCTTTTCAACGCCGATCGTCCGGAGAATTCGATAACGCCCGAACTTCCACCTTCATTTTCAATGCCCGGACTTTCGCGCGATACAAAAGCCTGATGAATTGTTTTTGAATTGATGGAACTGATTTTCCCAGACAAATGGCTATAATTCAACAAAGGGATCCCATCCATTATGATCCGGGTATCCGAAGGCCGGGCATCCCGGAGTGTTATTCCTCCAAAATTTTCCTCAATGCCAGTATATCCAGACACCAGATTCAACGAATTTGCCCAATCATTATGTTCCACCCCAGGCAAATAGGTTCCAATCGTTGAATTAATTTCCAACGAATAAGGCTTATCAGAACAAGCCAACTGAAACAGACTTGAATACGTTTCATCGTACAGGTTCTCTACTTTCGCAATAGGATTAAGGGGTAACCGAATGAAAGTGGTATCGGTTAAGTAAAATGCGGTATCTAATGGATAATAACCTGATTCTCTGATTTTGAACCGAGTAAAACCAGTATTCAACACTTCATCGGCCCATATACCCAAATCGTCGGTTACGGGATGGGTATATTCATCAACATAAATGGGACAGTGAGCGATCGGGTTACCTGTTCGGGCATCAACAACCGAGCCATCCAGTTTCCACAACCGGGACTTCTTATATAAAATTTTCCGGTTAATTTTAGGTGGAAGAACCGTCAGTTTCTCAATCATTTTGGGTTTTGATGGGACTTCATCAATTTTTTTATCATTCCGATAGATTACCCAAGTACCGGCAATGAATTTATAACCAACCGGGTAATCGGCCGAAAGTTGATCCAGAAATTCCCCAACCGATGAATTGTACACATCGAAAGAGACGTTGACTTTGGAAAAATAATCGTCGTCGAAAGCGAACCGTACTTTATAAACAGAGGAAATTTTGGTCAAAACAGCACTCAACGGTTGATTCACCGCTGTATAGGTAATATTTTGCGATAAACCTTTATTATTGGATATCAGCAAAAAAAGAAATAGGAAGATGACCGTTTGGGTAAACCTATTTTGCATTTACTGAAATGGTTTTCTTTTCTTCATCGATCGAATAGTTCAGATTCATGGCAACCGAGACAACCGTTAATACCTGTTTTGCACTATTCAACTCAAGTTTCCCCGAGAATTTACGTTTCTGGAGAATAGGATCGATTTTGGTCTGGTAACCAAAACGATACCCAATCAAGTCAACAATTTCAGGCAAACTTATTTTATCCCAGTAATAAACGCCCTTTAACCTGTCGCGAACATCGCTCTCATAACAGGTGTAAGGCCCGGTTACATTTCCTTTATACATTCTGACGCCTTTGCCCCGGCTCAATTTATACAACTGATTGGCAAAAGTAACTTCTACGGATCCATTTGAGCAATCGACCTGCAAGTAATCAGCCGAGTAAGCCGAGACATAAAACGAGGTACCAGTTACCTTTACCTCTCCTCCATCGAACGATACAATAAAATTGTTTCCTTTCACCACATCAAACATCGCCTCACCTTTGAGCGAGACCTTACGTTCTCCGGTCGTTTTGTTATAAGAGTACTCTGCTTTGGAATTTTTATTTAACTGGACACTGCTGCTATCGGGTAACCAGCCCGATTGCACATCAACAGGGGCAGAAACAATGGCCACAGAAGGGGCTGTCGCCGTGGGAAGGTCTTTTTCAAAACCAACGAACCAAAAAATGAGAGCAATAGCAGCTGCGGCCGAAATGACTGAAATAATTTTCCAATCAACAACAATGGTCTTTTGCTTTTCCACCTCGACCTTATTCGCTACCATTTTTTGTTCCAGCCGTTTCCAGGCCTCCTCCTTCGACAAAACAGACGGCACTTCATAGCGATCGGTAAACTGACCAATATTGATATTTTTAGGTTCTTTCATACAATCCGGTTACATTCGATGTTCAAATTGGCTACGTAAAATCTTCAGCGCCTTACTAATCTGTTTTTCAACAGCTTTCACACTAATTCCAAAATTATTGGCAATATCCTGGTATTTCATATCGTCAATCCGGTTCATCAGGAAAAAGGTACGGCATTGTTCCGGTAAATTTGAAATAGCCCGTTGCAGCCGAACATCAAACTCTTTCAGTTCCAAAAGATATTGGGGCGATTCGTTTTCGATATTTTCTGGCCTATTGTTAACAAACTTCAGATCAAGAACTTTCCGTTTGTAAGAATTCAGAAACATATTTTTTGCAATACGGAATAACAGGGGTTTAACCGTAACGTCGTTCACTTTATCCCGATTCTCCCACAATTTCAAAAACACATCTTGAGCTATATCTTCAGCCAGATCAATGTCGCCTGATAAATAATAAAGATAATTTCTGATATAGTCGTAATGAACATCAAATATCTCTTTAAACCAATCTGTTCCTTTATATGTCTCTTCCATAAATTATCGGGAAAATCCCTTTCTCAAGTCGTTCAAGCAATACAAAACTACAAATTTTCAATTAGTA
>DAOQAB010000031.1:26339-33121 GCA_035353695.1 Prolixibacteraceae bacterium | reverse complement strand
GTGATATTTCCGCTTCCGGCAACCAGGTTGTCGTCGAAAGTGAGGACAATGTTGGACCCCAGAAAAACAGTAGCCGAGTTGTCTGCCGGATTGGAAGACGACAATGTCGGCACATCTTTATCAATCGTGTACACTTCACCCGTGTAAGGCAGTGTATTCGACATTTCTGCATTCAAGCCTGTATTGCTGGTGAAGTTTAAGCCAAGAGCACCTGACCCAGATCCAGTATTGGCTGTAACAGTCCATGTTGTACCTGAGCCGCTAACTCCAGTTATAAAAGGCGATGAAAGGCCAGTATTAGCTAATGTAAAATTAGAAGAGGTTAATCCAGTTGCTGATGCGGCAAAAGTAACCGTCCAGCTGACCGAACCTGCATTGGTCGGAGTTGAACCGGAACGGCTAATGGATGAGATGGTGTTTTGAGTAGTAAACTCTTTAACCCCACCATAAGATGTTCCCTCTCCATTAATCGCATAGGCCTGATAGTAATAATGAATGGCTGTGGAAAACGATCCTATTGATTCATCAAAAGCACCAGTCGCCGTAGATGGGTTTACATCCTTTGTCACATCAGCCCCTCCTATTTGAGGCGAATTATTGGTTGTTGAATAAACAACACCCAATTCTGTTAGCGTAGAATAGCCGTCGGATGTAACATTCCCACCAAGTGTTGCCGAAGTTGTAGAAATAGAAACGGCATTTGATGTGGTTAGGGTTGGCGTTGTCATTCCAGTTCCCTGAATGGTAAAGGTGTAGGGGTTTTCATCGCTGTCGTCGTTGGAAATACTGACGATGGCATTTCGTACCCCTGCTGCTGTTGGATCAAAAGAAATGGCAAATTGAACAGATCCACCTCCCGATGAGACCACGCTACTAACAGGTTGGGTAATTGAAAAATCACTGGTATGTCCGGATAGGGTAACCAGGTTGGGGGTTCCCGTCAGGTTCAAATTGGCCGAACCCGAATTCGATATGGTAAACGTATGATTAACCGGTGAGCCTGTGGTGACATTCACCTTCCCGAATTCCGTATCATCGGAAGTTGAAGGCGAAACATGGCCATCGGAAATGGAAGTGCCATTGCCCGACACGTCCATTTCCGGAGCAACTGTTCCTGTTCCCTGAATACTAAAATCATACGGGTTTTCATCACCATCATCGTTGGCAATGCTGATGGTTGCACTCTTCAAACCGGTACTGGTTGGATTGAATGTTATCTGGAATGTGATAGAGCTGCTTCCTGAAATTGTTCCGGAGGAAGGAGATGTAGTCAATGAGAATTCTGTGGTAGCACCCGAAATGACCACGTAAGGTGATGGATCGGTCAGGGATAGGGTCCCGGAAGCCAGATTTTCGATGGTAAAAGTGCGCACAACACTACCCGATACGATATCGGCATTCCCAAAATCGGTATGATCGGCAAGATCAGGTGCCGCATCCCCATCGGCAATTGAAACGCTGTTCCCTTTGATATTAATTTCTCTTGACGGGATAATGGTAATGGTGCCACTGGTTAAGG
Source organism: Prolixibacteraceae bacterium (assembly GCA_035353695.1). Taxonomy (GTDB): domain Bacteria; phylum Bacteroidota; class Bacteroidia; order Bacteroidales; family Prolixibacteraceae; genus CAYMTR01. The sequence continues at coordinate 31,602 of DAOQAB010000031.1, read as the reverse complement.
CTGCATTGGTAAATACCGTTGAACTAGCACCTCCGCTATAGGTCAGATTGGTTTTTGATCCAATCGTTAAAGCAATGGTTCCGGTTGAGGTACTGGCCAAATCGGCGGTAATAAAATAATAGGTACCAGAAGTGGATATGGCAGAAGTAAATCCTGAAAAAGAAACCGTGCTGCCGTCTGACTGACTATTGAGCTGAGTGTCGCTTCCTGAATTGAAGGTTGCATCGGTTGAACTCCAAAGTTTAAGATTGGTAACGTTAGTCCGTGTACCTGAAACTGTAATAGTTGCGGATGTTAAGGAAGCTCCGGCAATATCCGCATCCAGATAAAAACGGCCTACTGGACTATTTGTGGTTCCCGCGGTGGGATTGCCGGGACTAAAGGATGCCCCACTGGTAAAGTCAATCTGAGGATAATCAACAACCAATGGCGTCCCTGTTCCAGTTCCATTGCCGGAACCAGATGCCCACCCTGAAGAGGGGCATGTGGCGGCATCAGCATGATAAAAAAAATAGTCACCTGCTCCATGTTCGTCTCTCAGTTGATTATCAATATACCAATTATAAGATGTTGGATTATATGACCCCAACCGGCTATAATAAACCCAGTAATTCAAAGTCTCATGTTTCCACGCTGGTTTCCCGTAATATTCACCAATCCAAACATAAACACCATTTGCAGCCGTATAATTTGTAATACCTGAAACATATTTATTTGGCTGGCTGGTTGTAGGTGTTGTGAAACTTTTCACTGTTCCGTATGTTGTTCCGTAAGTATTATGCCCATAGGCTTGGTAATAGTAAGTTACACCAGGTGTCAAACCAGAGACGACTTCTGTGTATGTACCTGTACCTGTCCCTTTGGTTATTTGCGTAACGCCTGATTCACCAATCGTTGGCGTAGCATCGGTTGAGGAAAACACAAACCCCCGATCAGTAGTTGCACCGCCATCGGCAACAATATTACCCCCCATTGTTCCGGAAGTAGTTGTAACGAGTGATGCTTCCAATGTAGAAACAGTAGGAGCTACTCCTGAAGAAGCATTTGTTATTGTAAATAAAGATGTTTTATCATTACCGCTAGCGTCTGCCCAATAGGTACACTCCTCTGGAAAATCCATACCATTGGTTCCGTCCCACCCGATATATGCAGGAAGCGTCCCTGAGCTTCCTATGGGGCTATTTGCGCTTATAACTCCATCATAAATAACCCACTCAAAACCGTTGGGGAAAGTACAATTGCCAAGTATATAATCTGCATATAAATAATGAGTGCCACATTTATAATAAGGCCTAGTTAGTACTGTGCCACAAGATGAAGATGAACGCGTGCCTTGATATACATAGGTCCCGCTATAAGTTGCATCCCCGGTGATTGTAACAATTTTGTCTTCTGTTTGCGCAAATGCCGTGAATGTAAACATGAAAAACAGAAAGGAAACGAAAAGGATTTTTTTGAGTAGTTGTGATTTCATATTTCTTCGATTTTATTTGTTTCAACCAAAACTTCTCCTTCCAATCGCTACATTTGATTGAAAAAAGATGAAGCAAAAAAACATCCAATCATCACCACCTTCACAAACAGAGAAATGTCTTTTCTAAAATCCTACTCCGCAATTCATTCCCTAAGTCAACTTATTCCCTGCTTTCCAACTGCCACATATTAGAATTTTGGTTAAAAATACGTAAAATAGAAATGTGTTTGGGTAGTTAATGACAGATATTTTTGAGTATGAACTCTCATTTTTACGTACAAATTCATTTTTTTACTCTATTTCCGTTATTTTCTATTTTGTTATTCAAACTTATGCAACATATTTCAATTTTAATTTTATATTTGTATAGATTGATGAATCGATTTTCGTTTGTATAGAAGTAAGGTTTTTTCACTCATTACCCCTTTTTCACTCAATTGATTTGCTTCATACAAACCCTAAGAGGTAACCCAATCAATAAATAAACCACTTAAATCACTTAAATTTTTTAATTATGGATGGATATATAGGCGAAATGAAAATGTTCGTAGGGACATTTGCTCCGGTGTACTGGGAATTCTGCTGGGGGCAACAACTATCAATTAGTCAATACAATTCATTGTATGCTATTATTGGCACTCAATTTGGCGGCGATGGTATTAACTATTTTAATCTACCCGACATGCGCGGTCGCACACCGATTGGTGCTGGAACCGGAGCCACCGGAATAACACCACGTACTCAAGGTCAGACTGGTGGTTCGGAGACAGTAACCCTACTGCCGGATCAACTGCCTGCTCATTCACACAATGTGAATTGCAATACGGCATCCACCCCCGTAAATACACCTGTAAATAATGTACCTGCTTTAACATCAGCCGGAACTGGTTATGCTTCTGGCACTACTGGCTCCAGTACAATGAATGCAGGTATGATTGCTTCTGCCGGAGGTAGTCAACCTCACGACAATATGTCTCCATGGGGATGTATAAACTATATTATCTGTACGGAAGGTATTTGGCCTCCCAGACCTTAATTAGAAACCATAAATTGTAACTATATGGACGGATTTATTGGTGAAGTTAAATACTTTACGGGGACCTATGCCCCAATGAACTGGCTCTTCTGCGAAGGACAGCAATTACCTATTGTACAGTACACACCACTCTATTCACTGATTGGTACTCAATTTGGCGGTGATGGTAAAAACTATTTTAACCTGCCCGATTTCAGGGGGCGTATGGCTCTAAATGCGGGAACTGCTACCGGTCTCACAACACACAAAGCAGGAGATACTGGCGGATATGAAACGATTCAGTTAACTCAATTAACCATGCCAATACATAATCATGGAGTAAAAAGTGAAGCAAATCCAGCACCTCCTCAAATGAAAAATACTCCGGTAGGTAATATCTACGCTTCAAATTCCGGAGGGACTGCTTATGCACCGGGTGCTGGCATCAATTCTCAGATGAGCCCAAGTATGCTGACGTCTATTGGACTAGCCCAGACTCATGAAAACATGATGCCCTGGTTATGTGTACATTACATTATTTGCGTGTACGGTTATTATCCGATACGCCCATAAACAATAATGGATTATCGATTGATAATTAGCACAAAAGAGGATTCGGAATTTTTTATGGAGCTATTCGGCGAAATAAAGAGTTCCGAATTACTTTTGGATGCCTGGCCTGAACCGCTTAAAAGCCAACTGGTCAGAATGCAGTACCATGCTTTTGCCCAAAGCACGCTTTCCGAATTTCCCGATTGCATTGATTATGTAATCGTTTGCCAGTCCCAAAAAGCGGGAAGGCTCCAGTTGGTAAAACGGGCAAATGGAATACGGGTTGTCAACATTTCGCTATGCGCTGCATTTCGTGGCCGAGGGATCGTAACGGCTATTTTAAAAGGATTGATTACAGAGGCCAACAACCTTCAAATTCCGGTCTTCCTCGATGTCGACAAAACCAACGGGCCTGCTTTTCAGATCTACCGCAAGCTCGGATTCAAAATTGCGCAGGAAGACGAAATCCGATATTCGCTGATTTACACAGCCCTCCAACAAGAACCGTGATTTTTCAGAAAGAGATTCTTCCGATTTACTTTACCTTTTCCCAAGCAGCACCACATTTTCAACATGGTGGGTATGTGGGAACATGTCGACGGGTTGCACCGCCAGCACCCGATAACCGGCATCGAGCAGGTCGAGGTCGCGAGCCTGGGTGGCCGGATTGCAACTCACATACACAATCCGGTCGGGAGCCGCATTCAGGATGGTCTCCACAACGGGAGCATCCATACCGGCACGCGGAGGATCGGTGATAATTACATCGGGATGGCCATGCTGCTGAATGAATTCAGGTGATAACACTTTTTTCATGTCACCCGCAAAGAAAAGAGTATTCCCAATGTTGTTGATGGCCGCATTCACCTTGGCATCTTCAATGGCCTCGGGCACATATTCAATCCCCACCACTTTCTGCGCCGAACGGGCCACAAAATTGGCAATGGTACCCGTGCCGGTATAGAGGTCGTAAACCACCTCGTTGCCGGTAAGCCGCGCAAAGTTGCGGGCTACCTTATAAAGCTGGTATGCCTGTTCGGAATTGGTCTGATAAAACGATTTTGGGCCGATTTTAAACCGTAATCCCTCCATCTCTTCAAAAATATGATCGCGCCCGCAGAAGGTAAGGATCTCTTGATCGGTTATGGTGTCGTTACCTTTACCGTTAATGACATACAAAAGTGATGTAATTTCGGAGAACTCTTCCGCCAGCGTGTTCAGCAGGGCTACTCTCCTTTCTTCCTCTTCTTTGTAGAAAACAACAATGAGCATTACCTCACCAATACTGGATGTACGGACAATGATGTTTCGCAGGAACCCCTGCTGGTTGCGGATGTCGAAGAATTCGAGATGGTTTTCGATGGCATAGCTGCGGATGCGGTTGCGGATGCGGTTCGACAGTTCGCTTTGCAGCCAGCATTCGTCAATGTTCAGCACCTTGTCGAAAAGACCTGGAATATGAAACCCTAAAGCACCCTCGCGGGTAATTTCTTCGTTCCGGCTGATCTCCTCTGCGGTAAGCCAGCGCTGGTTGCTAAAGGCAAATTCGAGTTTGTTCCGGTAGAAGGTGGTTTTGGCCGAACCGATGATGGGCGAAATTTCGGGCAGGGTTACTTTGCCAATACGAGTTAGTTGGTCAGACACCTGTTTCTGTTTATAGAAAAGCTGTTTTTCGTAAGGAAGGTTTTGCCATTTGCAGCCTCCGCACACCCCGAAATGAGCACAGAAAGGGGTTACCCGGTCGGGCGAAAACTGGTTGATCCGCACGACCCTTGCTTCACGAAAGCGTTTACGCTGGCGGGTTACCTGAAGGTCGCACACATCGCCGGGGATTACCAGCGGGACAAACACCACCAGGTCGTCCACCTTTCCGATGGCCATTCCTTCGGCGCCAATATCGGTAATCAACACATTTTCGTAAAATGGCTTTTGCTTTTTGTTCCTGCCCATTGTTCCAATTTTTGCGGCAAAAGTAGTGAAAAAAACGAGGTGCCCAATCCAGGCAATCATTCCCAAAAACAACCGGAATTGGGTTGTAAATATAAAATCTGGAACGATGTTCATTAATCAGGGTTCGATAAAACTATTTCACGGATCGATAAATATAAAACCGACAAGGCTATTTATAAGTCAGGGTTCGATAAATATAAAATCTGGAACGCTATTTATTAATCGGGGATCGACAAAACTATTTCCATGATCAATAAATATAAAACCGACAA
>DAOQAB010000031.1:0-26239 GCA_035353695.1 Prolixibacteraceae bacterium | reverse complement strand
ATGGGGATTCCCAGTTTCTGAACCTTTTCGAGCTTGCTGGGCCCCATATTTTCACCTGCAAGCAGGTAGCTGGTATTTTTTGATATGGATCCCACATTCTTCCCTCCGTGTTTTTCGATCAGCTCCTTCAACTCTTCCCGTGAATGTTTCTGAAAGGTTCCGGAAATAATGATCGATAATCCAGCCAACCGATCGGAAGTGCCGGCGAGCTGCTCATCCGACAGTTTAAACTGCAGCCCTTCGCCTCTCAATCGTTCAACCAACTCCCTGTTTTGGGGAACAGCAAACCAAGCTATTATACTTTGGGCAATCCGATCGCCGATTTCGTTGGTATCGGTCAGCTGTTCAATGGACGCCGACATCAGATCATCGATATTCTTAAACGCTTTGACCAGGATTTTGGCAACCGTTTCGCCTACATACCGGATACCCAGGGCAAAAAGTACGCGCTCAAAAGGAACGGTTTTCGAAACCATAAGCCCATCGACGATGCGCTGAGCCGATTTCTCTCCCAGCCGTTCCAGCGGAGAAATATCTTCAGTCTTCAACCGATATAAATCGGCCACATTCTTTATCAGCCCTTTGTTGTAGAAAAGTTCAACCGTCTCCTCGCCCATCCCGTCAATGTTCATCGCTTTGCGGCTGATAAAATGGATGATCTTTCCTTTAATTTGAGGAGGGCAGCCATTCTCATTCGGGCAGAAATGCTTGGCTTCGCCTTCGTCGCGCACCAGCGGAGTCCCGCATTCGGGACAAACCGTAATATACTGCACCTTCTGGTTCATCGGATGGCGTTCGGCTTCGTTCACACCCACAATTTTGGGGATGATCTCACCTCCTTTTTCCACTTTTACCAAATCGTTGATATGCAAACCGAGCGACTCAATGATGTCTGCATTATGCAGGGAGGCCCGTTTTACAGTGGTTCCGGCCAGTTGAACCGGCTCCAGATTGGCAACCGGTGTAATGGCCCCGGTCCTTCCCACCTGATAGGAAACCGACAGCAAATGGGTTTCAACCTGCTCGGCCTGGAACTTATAAGCCACCGCCCAACGCGGGCACTTGGCGGTGGTACCCAGATCATTCTGGATGGAGATCGAATTTACCTTGATCACCACCCCGTCGGTTGCCATGGGAAGGTTGTACCGCTCTTTATCCCAGTAATGGATAAACTGAAGCACTTCATCCATGTTTTTACAGGTTCGTGTGTGCTCCGAGATTTTAAAGCCCCAGGTTGCCGCTTTCTCCAGGTTTTTGGTATGGGCTTCGGTTAAACGGATTTCACCGGGGACATAATAGAAGTACGCATCGAGGCCGCGTTTGGCAACCACCGATGAATTCTGCATCTTAATGGTTCCCGAAGTGGTATTCCGCGGATTGGCCATGGGTTCTTCTCCATTTTCGGCCCGCTCCCTGTTCAGTTTTTCAAAGGCGGCAAACGGCATCACAATCTCACCCCGGATCTCAAATTCCGCTGGCCAGTCATCTCCTTTCAGCTTTATCGGAATACTGCGAATGGTTTTCACGTTAGCTGTTACATCGTCGCCCCGCTCGCCATCTCCCCGGGTTACAGCATGTTTCAGGATTCCGTTTTCATAAATTAAACTGATAGAAACGCCATCAAACTTGAGTTCACACACATACTCCGGCTCGGTATTGGTCTCCTTTCGGATACGATTGTCAAAATCACGCAAATCGCCTTCGTTGTAAGTATTGGTCAACGACAGCATCGAAAACCGGTGTGCCACCTGCTGAAATTCGGAGGTGATGTCGCACCCAACCCGTTTGGTCGGCGAATAAGGATCGTCAAACTGCGGGAATTGCTGTTCGAGCTGCTCCAGCTCTTTCATCAGCCTGTCAAACTCAAAATCGGAAACAACAGGCTCTGCTTTCACATAATAGAGATAATTGTAGTGATCGAGCAGGCTCCGAAGTTCTTTGATCCTTTTTTCAGCAAAAATGACATCCATATTTTTTCTTTATCAATTAAAATTGAAGCTAAAGTTAACGGAAAAAAGAACCCTCCGCAACGACAGACTGCGTGATTTATGACGATTTTTTAACAGAATGAAAAAGAAATATTACTGATGAAAGATTACTTTTTAATGATCCTGCGCACAAAAACATTATCATTATGAACCATTTCAATAAAATAAACCCCGGGACAATAACCCGACAGATCGATTTTGGTCAACTTTCCACTCACCTTTGCTGAGGAGCGGATCTGTCCATTAACATCATAAATATTGAAGAAACTTCCGTTTTCATTCGATGGCAGTTGCAGATAGAGATCCTGATTTACCGGATTAGGATAAACCGAAAAAGAAGGATTCGAAACGATTCTGGCAACATCAGAATGGGAAGTTACCGAATCGACCACAAAAGGTGAACTCTTCGACACCGTATAATGAAGCCACGACGTACCATCCAGGCTATACCATCGGGCAGCCCAAATTTCCCCGATGCTGCATGAAACATCGTCGTTGTAATGAGGCACGCCAAAATTGGGTTCCATGTAACTCACCAGACTGTCAAAAACCATTTGAGAGCCTGGCCCACCGGCACAAATGTACGAGAACGATCCTTCAAACCAGTTAGCCACCGGACCTATGCCGTCAAAACCTATCGGACCGCCGGGACCACGGGTATACAACACCTTACCAACCAATGTAAGGGCATCTTTTGATTTCTGATACGTTGGATCAACCGCTTCGGCAATACACTTATTATCCCTGATCAAAAGCGCAAACCACGTATTTCCAAAAAGCACGACGCGTGAGCTGTATATGCCTTCTTTCCAATAACGGAGCGAGCTATCCCAGGTAAGTGAGTCAATATATTTTGCGCAAGCCACAGCCCGCTCTTTATCTCCCATTTCCAGCAGACTTAAGATCACCGCAGAATATGCCTCGACACTGGTAACCGGAAGTTTCCGGAAATTCTGTCCGTATTTTTTCAGGGTATACAATTTTCCATTGGAATCGATCAAACTATCGGTCAGGAAGTGGTATGCTTTATGAATTGCCGGCAGAGCAGATAAATCGCCCGAATGGATAAAATAATTCTGAAGCCCGATCAGCGGCCAGGGAAAATCGCCAAACCAAATAGAACCATCGTCTTCGATATTCTGCCTGATGGTTCCGGAACCTGAATTCCATGCCCGGGGCCAAAAGCCCATTGGATCCTGATGGTTTATCAGGAAATAAGCCAGTTGTGTGGTTACGTTTTTGTATTTGGCCGAATCGTCTGAAACAGCTTTCCTGTCAGCACATTGTGATAAGATTTTCAGCGCCAGGCCCTGTCCGTAAAGCCACGAAGATTGGTCTTCATTCCAGGTAACGAGAAGACCGGTTGGAGCTTGCCGGCTACAAATTGAATCCAGGAGAATACGATCAATCTGCAGCAATTCCTGCGAAGAATTATTTAAGTCTTCAAACGATGTTGCCCTCTCCCATTGAGATATGGATGTATACGAAAGATTTCGGAAGCGGACTTCGCCTTCGACTGGTGCATCAAAATTCTGATCGGTATTTATTTCCAATGAAACCACTTTTACCCGGTCCCATTGAAAAGAGTTGACATTGAACTGGCTTTTCAGCTTGGAAATATTCTCGCACCAGCGATCGAGCCGGGCAAGATTGTTCCATTTGCAGGTAGCATTTGATGCTGATGTTTGATTCTCCAGTTTCAACTGCACATCAAAATTTCCACAACCGGAATTGATGTAACACCCATGAATGTCTATTCCAACCATATCTAAATCGGAAAAAGAAACCGGCTCATCAAAAACAAAATAGATTTGGGCATATTTGTGACCGGTACCTGTACCGAATTTCCAATGGAGAACAATGGAACGTTCATCCGATGAATCTCTTGCAAGAGAACAATTATCCCCCTGACTTGAATTAACATGCCACGTTGCAGGATTCACGAAATCGGAAAGAGGAACAACAGGTACACCTGACCAACCTGGTTTATCAGCATTTTGAGCATTCTCCGAAAGGATCAACAATATGAAACTCAACAAAAAGAATTGATAAACCAAACTTTTCATATCTCGGACAATTAGAAAATCAATATTGCAACTTCCTGAAAAGTCGAACCAAAAAACCTTTACGGTTTGTATCAGCCTATCATCATCTTTCGATCAGACAGAATGAAAAGCTATTCCCATTCAATGGTTGCTGGTGGTTTCGAGCTGATGTCGTAAACAACCCGGTTGATTCCCCGTACTTTATTGATGATTTCGTTCGATACTTTGGCCAAAAATTCATAAGGCAGATGAACCCAGTCGGCTGTCATCCCATCGGTAGAAGCGACAGCCCTGAGGGCAACCACATTTTCATAGGTGCGTTCGTCGCCCATTACACCAACCGACTGAACCGGCAACAACATCACCCCGGCCTGCCATACTTTATCGTATAAATCCCATTCGTAAAGAGCGTCGATGAAAATTGCATCGGCTTCCTGAAGGATCCTGACTTTTTCGGGAGTTACATCACTCAGAATGCGGATTCCCAATCCCGGTCCGGGGAAAGGATGTCTTCCCAACAATTTTTGAGAAATTTCCAGTTCTTTTCCAACCCTTCGAACCTCGTCCTTGAAAAGGGCTTTTAGAGGTTCAACCACCTTCAGTTTCATGTTTTTCGGAAGTCCGCCCACATTGTGGTGCGACTTGATGGTGGCCGAAGGCCCATTCACCGACACCGATTCAATCACATCGGGATAAATGGTTCCCTGTGCGAGCCATTTTACATCCTGTATTTTGTGGGCTTCGGCATCGAAAACTTCGATAAAATCGCGGCCAATAATTTTCCGTTTCTTTTCGGGTTCGGTTACACCTTTCAGATCGTCCCAGAATTTCTGTTTGGCATCAGCGCCAATCACATTCAACCCCATTCCTTTGTATTGAGCCAGCACATTTTCAAACTCATCTTTCCGGAGCAGGCCGTTATCAACAAATATGCAGGTGAGATTTTCCCCGATTGCCCGGTTCAGCAGGACAGCAGCAACCGAAGAATCAACGCCGCCCGAAAGTCCCAGGACAACTTTATCGTTCCCCAGCTTTTCTTTCAGCTCTTTGATGGTTGTTTCGATAAATGATGCAGGAGTCCACGATTGTTGGCAACCACATATATCAACCACGAAATTGGACAGAAGCTGAGTTCCTTCGGTGGTGTGGTACACTTCGGGATGAAACTGAATGGCATAGCTCTTTTCCCCTTCGATTTTATAGGCTGCATACTCGACATCGTCGGTACTGGCAATAACGGAATAGTTAGCAGGTATTTTATTAATGGTATCGCCGTGCGACATCCAGACCTGGGTATTGAGCGAAATTCCACGAAAAAGTTCATTGTCCTGATCGATAAATTTCAGATTGGCCCTTCCATATTCCCGTGAATTCGAAGCGGCAACTTCACCGCCGAAAAAATGGGCCAGATACTGCGCGCCATAGCAAACACCAAGCAATGGATAGGAACCCTTGATTTCAGAGAGATCGATCCGTGGCCCCTTTTCATCGCGAACCGAATACGGGCTTCCTGAAAGAATGACCCCTTTGACACTTTCATCCAGTTTAGGATAATGGTTATAAGGATGGATTTCGCAATAGACATTCAATTCGCGAACCCGTCGTCCGATCAACTGGGTATATTGCGACCCAAAATCAAGTATTAAAATTTTTTCCTGCATTGTTTATTGATTTATCTGACGCAAAGATAACCCGATTGAGTAATATCTAAAATTTATACCCCGTAGAAATAAAAAAGGATGAATCATTTAAAGATTCATCCTTTTTTGAAAGTATGTAAAAACGTTTCTGCTTAATTATTCCCGAAGACTTGCTGTTCGGTATAGAATTTATCGGCAATGACGGTTTCCCGAATATTATCCTTTGTAACAGCAACCGGTTTTAAATAAAGAACCGGCACATCTTTTCTTCCGTTATTGATGGTTGCATCGATATTGGCTACTTTTTCATTTCGGGCCAGTTTGCAAGCCAAATCGACGGCTGCAGTAGCAACGGTTCCAATGGATTTATAAACAGACAAAGACATTTTACCATCACGAACTGCTCTAATTGCTGCCAGTTCAGCATCCTGCCCGGTAATAATTACTTCACCGTCATTATAGCCCGCTTCTTCCAATGCTTTTATAGCACCCATACCCAATCCATCATAGCTTGTAATGACCGCATCAATTTTTTTGGGACTAAATGCCAATACATTTTTCATAATCTGATAGGCATTGACCGAAGACCAATCTTCGACAAAAGCTTTATATACAATATTGATTCTGCCATTTTCAATCGATGGTTTAAGGGTTGCTTCCTGGGCCTCTTTAATCATGGTGGCATTAACGTCGCCTGCATCGCCCCAGAGCATCACGTAATTCCCTTGTGGTTTCTTATTCAGTGCATAGTTTACCATTAAATTTCCGATCATGGCCCCTTCAAAAGTGACCAGATAATCGAGATCGGAATTCTTAATCAAACGGTCGTACCCAATTACCGGCACGTCATAATCATGGGCATCACGAACAATGGCAGCAGCTGTATTGGCATTGGCAGCAACCACAATCAGTACATCCACCCCCATATCGAGCAATTCTTTCGCCTGTTTTAACTGAAGGTTTTCATCGTTTTCAGCCGATCGGGTTATTACTTCGACACCACGTTCTGCTGCCGCTTTTTCAACATATTTTTGATCGGTAGGCCAGCGAAAACCCGTAGAAGCCGGAATTAAAAATCCGATTTTGACATGTCCTACATTTTTGCAGGAAACGACACTCAATAACACAATTGCGATTAAAAATATTCGACTAACTCTCATGATCAAACAATTAAGTAAAAAAGAAAAAAATACTTAAAAATACTCCAGTTCTCGCTTCTCTTCCAAAGCGTTTGTCGAAAATATATATTTCCCTGCTTAAAAAAATGATTTTTTTTATAAATATTTTAATACTTTAGAACAATCTTTACAACAAACAACTTTACGAAACGAAAATAACCAGTCATTAGTTAAAATAAGCCGTTCTAGTACATTTTTAGGGTTTCAAAACTAAATCTAGTGATATGAATGAAAAGAAAAGCAATCCATTGAATTTTTTAAATGGTTCAAAATGGAACGATTTAAAAATTGGGACAAAAATTGGGTTGGGGTTTGGAATGTTGATTTTTTTGGGAGCATTGATTGGGGGCATTGCGACTTTTAGCATGATCAAAATTCAAGATGAGACAAATTACCTCGCCAATGAGTCTTTACCGTCTGTTAACGAATCTTTCCGAATTGATAAGGACTGGAGAGAAGTCCTGTTTTTTCTTCAGCAATACGATTACATTCGCGATCCGTATTATCTTAACCGGGCAGATCAATACCTGAATAAGTATACCAATTCTCTTGACGCATTGATCAAAATTGCGGACAACTCGAAGAAGTCGACAATTGCCAGGGACAAATTAACGACACTGAAAACCTCGCTGGTTAGTTACAAGGCAATTATTGATGAGTATAAGGAGTTGGAAGCCAGAAACCAGAAAAATCTGGAAGAGATCCAACGTTCCTTTGCCCAGCAAGAGAACGCTGGTTCAGTGAACAGTAATCTGGCCCTAGCTTGTTATCAAATTCAGTTGGCGATCAGCAGCAGAAAACCACAGGAACTAGACAAAGCCAGCAATTATCTCAACCGGGCCGGTGGAGGGACCATTGTTTCTTCCGGTTTTCAGTTTATTACTGGATATAAGAAAGCCCGCGAACTTGAGTTGAAACGCAACGAAATGGAGAATCTGCTGAAAGTAGACATCATGGCGCTGGCCGATGTTGGATTGGATCAGATTACGGAAATGACAGAAAAAACCAATAGTATCATTTCCACATCCCGGAGCTCTCTCTTTTTCATCATGGTCATCATTTTGTTGATTGGACTGCTGTTAGGAATTGCTATTTCCCGATCGATTACCAGCTCCATTCAAATGGGATTGAAAATAGCCCAAAATATTTCGAACGGAATTTTGCACCGTCAGCGGGAAACGGCCCGCAAAGACGAAATTGGCGAACTGATGACGGCTTTAAACCGGATGAACAATCAATTACGGTTTATTGTGGAAGATATCTCATCGGGAATACAGAATATATCCCTCGCCAGCCAGCACATGAACAAAAACGCGTCGGAGCTGAGTGAAGCAGCAACCGATCAGGCTGCAACGACCGAGGAAATTTCCAGTTCCATTGAAGAATTGCATGCCAACTTTTTACAAAATGTCGACAATGCTGAAGAAACCGAAAAGATTGCAATGGCTGCTGCCGATGGAATACTTGAAGGAGAAAAAGCAACCGTTCTGGCAAGCGAGTCATTGAACGACATTATCGAAAAAGTTTCATTTATTGGCGATTTGGCATTCCAAACCAATATTTTGGCACTGAACGCAGCGGTTGAAGCAGCCAGGGCTGGCGAACATGGAAGAGGTTTTGCAGTGGTAGCTGCGGAAGTTAAAAAACTGGCCGACAGCAGTAAACAAGCAGCCGAAATGATCAACCAGGTTTCGAGAAAAACCGTCATCGCTTCCGATCAGGCCGGATTAAAACTAAAGAAAATTGTGCCTGAAATTGAAAAAACAGCACACTTGGTTCAGGGAATTAAATTGGCCAGCAGCGAACAGGAAGCCGGCATCAACCAGATTAACAATGCCATTCAGCAATTGAACAGCATTGCCCAGCAAAATGCTTTCAGTTCGGAAAACATGGCGAATTCATCACAGGATCTGTCGGTTCTTTCCGATAAATTGAAGAAAACCATTTCGTTCTTCCAGGTTAGTTCAGAGGCAAGTTAACAGAATACAATAATAATTTGGATAAAAAACAGCTTCACTGACGAAGCTGTTTTTTTATTTCCTATTTTCAACGATCATTAAAATATAAATGAAAGCGATTGTTTTTGCAGCCGGATTAGGCACCCGTTTAAAACCCTTAACCGACCATTGTCCCAAAGCGCTGGTCCGGTTAAATGGCCAACCTTTGCTTTGGCATACCATCCATTTCCTGAAAAAACAGGGGATTGATGAAGTTGTTGTGAACGTTCACCATTTCGCCAGGATGATAAAAGAATACATTGAAACGGAAGAATTTGGCATCCCGGTACACATTTCCGATGAAAGCGACGAACTGCTCGATACCGGCGGAGGATTACTGAAAGCCCGTCAGTTTTTGGAAGGAAGCGAACCGTTTGTCGCCTGCAATGTAGATATTATCACGGCTGTTGATTTAAAAAAGGTCATTGAATACCACAAACAGAATAGACCAATAGCAACTCTTGTTGTTCGGGACCGGGAGACCAGCCGGTACTTTCTGTTCGATGAAAAGATGGAACTTACCGGTTGGAGAAACCGATCAACAGGAGAAATAATCAATGCAAGACAGGCCCTATCTGAAAATCAATTGGCATTTAGTGGCATTCAGGTCATCTCGCCTTCAATCTTTGATTTGATTGCCGAAAAAGGGAAATTCTCGGTTGTACCATTGTATCTCCGGCTTGCAAAAGAACACAAAATTTTGGGTTATTGCGACACCTCCGATTTCTGGCTCGATCTGGGAAAACCCGGACAACTTGAAATTGTCGAAAAATACTTGTCCGCCCGGGATTAAATACCCAGCAGTCCGATCACTTTACTAAAACCGCTTTGATCGTTGGTTTCGGAAACCGACGGGAACAGACTGATCAATGCTGCCGGTGAATTTCCAAGCAAATAAGGTTGTTTTACAAAATCGAACATATCCTGATCGTTGAAGTCGTTTCCAATCCCAACGGTTTGGTCGTACGGAATTTTCAAATAATCGCACAACCATTTTAAACCATGTCCTTTGGATACCGAATCGGGAAAAACCTCAAGCCAAAGATAACGGGTGTCAACTGGCGAAGTGGTCCGGATAACCCTGATTCCGGAACATTCTTGCTCTAATTCCGATTTGATCGACTCAAACAACTCTCCGTCATTTGAAATGATTGCCATAAACTGGCCTGTTTGCACGGGAATGTTCTCTTCATTCAACATTGAATAACTACCGATGTGACGGGAAAGGTAATCATCAAAATCATCACACGCCCCTGCTCCACGGTAATACTGGAAAAGATTGTTTTCGGGTATTGGAAGAAAAGCAAAGAAGTTAAGCTTTCGGCCGATCAGAAAATGACAAATTGCTTGGGATATCTTTGTCTCAAAATGTTCACTGACAAGAAGTTTCTTTTCTTTCCAATCGTAAACACCGGCTCCTGATGAAAAAACAATGTAATCAAAAGGAGTTTCTTCTGGCAGTACTTCAAACACTTTGTGCATGTTGCGTCCGGTCGCAGCAACTCGCACGATTTTTTTTTCTCCCAGGAAATTGAGCGTGGCAATATCGGCTTCTGAAATTGATTTATCATCCTGCAACAAGGTGCCATCAAGATCGGTTGCAACCAGTTTTACCGTATTGGATAAAGACATAAACTAAATTTTGGCATCAAAAATAGTGATCAATCCTGACAAATCGGAATAAAAATGCCAAATCGACAGCCAAAATTCATTGGCACAAACTTTGAAAAAAAGCACGGCATAAATTGAAATAATAACTTAAAAACATACGATTATGTCAAAAGGAAAAATTGGCGTTACCAGTGAAAATTTATTCCCCATCATCAAAAAATTCCTTTATTCAGATCACGAGATTTTCCTTCGCGAAATCATTTCGAATGCAGTGGATGCTTCACAGAAGCTGAAAACATTGGCCATGAAAGGCGAATACATCGGGGATGTTTCCGATTTAAAAGTTTCGGTTCGTATCGATAATGATGCGAAAACCCTGATTGTTTCCGATAATGGTATCGGTATGACAGCCGACGAAGTAAAGAAATACATCAACCAAATTGCCTTTTCGGGTGCCAGCGAATTCCTCGATAAATATAAAGACGACGCAGCCTCCATCATTGGCCATTTCGGTTTGGGTTTCTATTCCTCGTTTATGGTCAGCGACAAGGTCGAAATTGACTCACTCTCTTTTCAGGAAGGAGCCGAAGCAATCCGCTGGAGCTGCGACGGAAGTCCGGAATACACCTTAACCAAAGGTGAAAGAACCGAAGTGGGAACCGACATCATCATGCACATTACTGAAGAATCGAACGAATTTATTGAAGAACACCGGGTTAAAGAGTTGCTCGAAAAATATTGCAAATTCCTACCAGTACCAATCAAATTCGGAAAAGAAAAAGAGTGGAAAGACGGAAAATACGAGGATACCGACAAAGATCTGATCATCAACGACACCAATCCGGCATGGACCCGTAAACCAGCCGATCTGACAGAAGAAGATTATCACGCATTCTACCATAAACTTTATCCGGGCGTGGATGAGCCGTTGTTCAACATCCACCTGAATGTCGATTACCCGTTCAAACTAACCGGAATCTTGTATTTTCCTAAGCTGAAGAATACGGTTGAAGTTCAGAAAAACAAGATCCAGCTCTATTGCAACCAGGTTTTCGTAACCGATCATGTCGAAGAGATTGTTCCCGATTTTCTGACCCTGCTCCACGGTGTAATCGATTCGCCGGATATTCCGCTGAACGTTTCCCGTTCTTATTTACAGAGCGATCAGAATGTGAAAAAGATTTCGAACCACATTACCAAGAAAGTAGCCGACCGGTTGGAAGAGATCTTCAAAAACGATCGTGAAAAATTTGAAAAGAACTGGGACGATCTGAAGATATTCATTGAATATGGTATTTTGTCAAACGAGAAATTTGACGAAAAAGCCAGGAAATTCTTCCTGTACAAGAATACCGATGATAAGTATTTTACCACCGAAGAGTATGAGAACATCATTGGCAACAACCAGAAGGATAAAGAAGACAACCTGATTCATCTTTATACGAACAACAAAGAAAGCCAATATTCATTTATCAGTGCAGCAAAGGATAAAGGTTATGACGTGCTGTTGCTCGACAGTGTCCTGACAGCTCCGCTGATCAATAAATTCGAACAGGCCAATCCGAAAAACCGCTTTACCCGTGTCGATTCGGATGTGATCGACAAACTGATCGATAAAGGCAATGAGGATAAGATACAACTGTCGCAGAAAGAACAAGATGAGCTGGAACCACTTTTCAGTGCCGTAACGCCCAAAGGTGAAGCCGGATATTACGTTACGTTCGAAGATCTTGGAGAAAACGCACAACCCATGGTGATTACCCAAAATGAATTCATGCGCCGAATGAAAGACATGAGTGCTATTCAGAGCGGCATGAGTTTCTATGGGAATCTGCCCGACAACTACACCGTGGTAGTGAATGTGGCTCATCCGTTGGTAAAACAGGTGATTGAGAACAAGAATAAAGCTCTCGAAAATGATCTTTCCGCTTTTGAAACTCAACTGAAAGAAAAACAGGATGAAAAGAATGCACTGGAGAAACTGAAGATTGGCAAAAAAGAGGAGGAAATTCCTCAGGAAGAGAAAGACAAAATGCAGGAGGTTTCGAAAGAAATAACCCGAATTGAAAATGAAAAACGGGATAAACTAAGCGAATATGGCAAAGAGGACAAACTGTCCAAACAACTTCTTGATCTTGCCTTACTGGCGAATAACATGTTGAAAGGCGAAGCGCTCGATCAATTTGTGAAACGAAGCGTTGAGCTAATTAAATAATAAACAACCGAAATCTACCGATATGGGCAACTCAAAAACGGGTTGCCCATTTTTTTAGTAAGCGGTAAAACTTCAAAATTAATTTCTGACAAGAATCATAACGCCATATCTATTCGAATAGAAAAAAAGTGGATATTTGTTCATTGGAAATTTAATAATATTAATTCTAAAAACGATTTTAAAATGGGACGAGTACTCATTATCGGAGCAGGAGGTGTTGGTACGGTGGTTGCACACAAAATGGCATCCAACCCTGAAGTTTTTTCAGAAATCATGCTTGCCAGCCGCACCAAATCAAAATGCGATGCAATCGCTGAAGCAATCGGTGGTAACCGGGTTCAAACAGCCCGGGTCGATGCCAATAAGGTACCCGAACTGGTTGATTTAATCAACTCGTATAAACCGGATATCGTAGTAAATGTTGCACTACCCTATCAGGACTTAACCATTATGGATGCCTGTCTGGCCACCCAAACGGCATACCTCGACACGGCGAATTATGAGCCCGAAAATGAAGCTAAATTCGAATATAGCTGGCAATGGGCCTACAAAAAACAGTTTGAAGAAGCTGGCATTACCGCTATTTTAGGTTGTGGTTTCGATCCGGGAGTCACCAGCATTTACACAGCGTATGCCGCCAAACATCATTTTGATGAAATTCAGTATCTCGATATTGTCGATTGCAATGCAGGCGATCACCACAAAGCCTTTGCCACCAATTTCAATCCCGAAATCAACATTCGGGAAGTCACCCAAAAAGGGAAATATTGGGAAAATGGAGGGTGGAAATTAACCGAGCCGCACGAAATCCATCAGCCATTGAATTATCCAAACATCGGGCCAAAAGAATCGTATTTAATTTATCACGAAGAGCTTGAATCGTTAGTCAAAAATTTTCCAACCATCAGGAGAGCTCGCTTCTGGATGACTTTTGGTCAGGAATACCTTACCCATCTCCGGGTAATCCAAAACATTGGCATGGCCAGCATAACCCCAATTCTTTACGAAGGAAAGGAAATTGTACCCATCCAATTTTTAAAGGCTGTTTTGCCAAATCCGGGTGATCTGGGTGAAAATTATACCGGAGAAACATCCATTGGTTGCCGGATCAAAGGGATTAAGGATGGAAAGGAAAAAACCTATTACATCTATAACAACTGCAGCCACCAGGTTGCTTACCAGGAAACTGGCACACAAGGAGTAAGTTACACAACCGGTGTTCCTGCCATGGTAGGTGCCATGATGTACCTTAAAGGAATCTGGAAGAAACCGGGCGTCTTCAATGTCGAAGAGTTTAACCCTGATCCATTTTTATCGGAAGTTGCCATTCAGGGACTACCCTGGACTGAACTTTTCGACATCGATCTGGAACTTTAACATTCGGCTTTTTGTTTATCTGATAGATAAAAATACCGCCCGAGGGGTCGGGCGGTATCAAGATAAATATGTGAGGAGGGGAAACTATTTGGGTTAATTTTCCATAAAAGTCATCATTAAAAATAAATCGACAAAAAAAAGATCAAAAATGACACATTCTTTTAACGAACCCCCATTTTGAGAGGACGAAGCGTTCCGTTTCATGGAGTAGGAAGATAAGGATGTCATAAAATTTTTATTTTTGCTGTTGATCACAACTTTTAAAAATTGAAAATACAAACTGGTATATCAAGTGCAGGATTATTCCTGGTAATCATTATTGCCATTGTTACAGCAGTGGTCTATTTCGTCTACCTCTACAAAAAAGACCGGGATGAATTTAGTGATTTACAGCGTTATGTTTTAAGTGGAGTACGTCTGACTTATCTTTTTTTGATTTCATTTCTTCTGCTATCCCCTCTGATTGAAATCATTAAAACCCGATACGAAAAGCCATTGCTCATTATTGGTGTCGATAATTCCGAATCAATCGCCACGGATTCATCTTATACCCGATCGATACGTGAAATAACAAAAGATCTTCAGAGCAAGGTCTCCAATAAATTCGACCTAAACTTCTTCACTTTTGGGGAAAAGGTACAATTGAACTCCACCCCCGATTTTAAAGACAAAATTTCGAACTATTCCGATTTTATTGACGAGATCGACAATCGATATTTCAACCTAAATGTTGG
Organism: Prolixibacteraceae bacterium; assembly: GCA_035353695.1. Taxonomy (GTDB): domain Bacteria; phylum Bacteroidota; class Bacteroidia; order Bacteroidales; family Prolixibacteraceae; genus CAYMTR01. The sequence continues at coordinate 11,454 of DAOQAB010000031.1, read as the reverse complement.
CGCTATCGTTATGATTGGCGACGGAATTTATAACGAAGGTAAAAATCCCGATCAAATGGCCAACCGTTTGTCTGCGCCCATTTATACAATCGGTTTTGGAGACACATTAGCCCGTAAAGATCAATTAATTATCAACATTTCACACAATGAAAATGTTTTTATTGGAAATAGCTTTCCCGTTGAAATAGAAGCTTCTTTCTCCGATTTCCCGGTACAAACCACCCAATTGCAAGTCAATATTGGCGACAACCTGGTTTATTCCGAAGTGATCGATGTACCTCAGCCAAACTTCTATTTTAGTAAAACCATCAATTTAAAGGCAGAAAAAAAAGGGTTTCAGAATGTTTCTGTTCTGCTAACGCCATTTGCCGATGAACAAAACACAACCAACAATCGGTCTAGTTTTACCATCGAGGTGCACGAAAACAAATACCATGTTTTATTTTTAACACAAGGTCCTCACCCCGATATCGGAGCGCTTAGCTCAGCTTTGACCAATCAGGCTAATTTTGAGATCTCGGTTGTCGACATTCAAAATTTCAAGGAAGATCTTAACAAATACAACCTGGTTGTTCTCAACCAGCTTCCATCATTAAGCCTTCAGCAACTGGATATTTTCAAAAAAATAGCTTCTTCCGATCAATCGGTCTTGCTTTTAGTTGGACCAAATTCGTCCATCAGTGCATTGAATAATCTGGAAATTGGATATTCAATGACACCTTCAACGCAGAATCAGGAGAGTTTCCCCTATTTTGATGAGTCGTATTCTCATTTCACGTTGCCAACCAACATGAAGAACGTCTCCGATGTTTATCCGCCGCTGCTTACCTTCTTCACGCAATACCAGTTAAGCAAAGATTACTCAGTCATCGCATTCCAGAAAATCAACGGGATTGAAATGAATTATCCGATGATTGCAACCGGAGAAGTTGGGAACCGAAAAATTGGAGTTGTATGCGGCGAAGGAATCTGGCGCTGGCGTTTAAGCGAATTTCAAAATTTCGATAACCAGGAGTCGTTCGACCAGTTATTTGTTAACCTTTTCAACTATCTCTGTTTAAAAGAAGTCAGGGAACAATTCAGGGTCGAATACAAACGCATTACACCTGAAATTCTGCCAGTTCATTTCAATGCTCAGGTTTTCAATGATATTTTTCAGCCAATTACCATATCGGAAGTTAAATTAACACTGACTGATTCAACCAATGCCGAATTGTCGTTTCTTTTTGATGCCAATCAGCAGGATTACAATTTAAACGTTGGCTATTTAGCCCCTGGAAAATATCACTTTACCGCATCGACCAAAGTTGGGGAAAAGGAATTCAGCAAATCCGGCGATTTTGTTGTACAAAAGGTTGAGATCGAAAACCAGAACCAACGGGCAGACTTCAAACTATTAAATTCGTTATCGGAACGGAGTGGCGGTAAATTCTTCCACGCTAAAAACGGGAATGAGCTAGCAGATCTTTTGAATCAAAATCAAAATATTAAAATTCAGTCTCACAAGGAGAAAAACATCCACGAGATGATCGATTGGAAATTGTATTTCTTTATTATCTTTCTTTTGTTTTCTTTGGAATGGTTTTTGAGAAAATTCTGGGGAAGTTATTAATTTTATATAATGAAAACTATTGACGAGTTGTTATGACGACACGAGAATTGCTTTCATTTTGATTGACAAAAAAGCACTTGCAATGAGACGATTATATTTCCTCTTCCTGATATTTCTGATTGGATCGAATGCATCGGCCCAGTTAATGAAGTTTAGTGCCCAGATTCCGCGGTCACCTAAAATCAAAATTTCTGATTCCATTCAGAGTTTTACAATTATGAACCGTTCGCTAACTCCGGAATTTGTCAATTTTAATGAAGATTCCCTTCAAACCTATTTTTATAAACAAAACTTTTTAACCAATTTGGTTATCATGGATAGTATAGCATCGGATACAATTGTGAAGACATTGGGCGATGTGCTGTTCAATTCAGACCGTTTTGATGTGGTGATTCCACTCGAAAGAAACATATACCGTTTACTGCCCTACAACAAAACTCCCGACCCGTTAAACTGGAGCTATGTTGAAAATATTTGCGATCAATACAAAACCGATGCGCTCATTGTTCTCGAGAACGAAACCATGAGAACCCTTACCTCTTATAAGATTGAGAAAGAACTCACGGATGATTTTTTCCAGATCTATGAAAAGTATTATTATGCATCCATCGACTTTTATTCCAGGGTGCATTGGCGAATTTATGATCCCAAACGAAAGGAGATTATTATCGATTACAAAATGAATGGGGACACATTATCCTGGGATAGTTATGAAAATGACATTCAACGTACCTTTAAGAAATTGCCTTCGATAAAAGGTGCCGCTATCGAAACCGGGATCCAATTAGCCACCGAATTTGGCAACCTAATTTCCCCGCAATGGAGTGATGAAAGCCGATACTATTATGTGGTGGATGATGCCGAAATAGATGAATCGGTAAAACTTGCAGCCAATGGCGATTGGGATGGAGCCCTTCAAAACTGGTTAAAACATATGGATAGCGGCAACAGTATCAAACGGAGCAAAATACTGCTCAATGTGGCACTTGCCTATGAAATGACCGGAGACCTTACTTCAGCAATTAAAATGGCTAAAGAATCCCAGAAACTGTATTATCGTGAAGTAACCAATCTTTATCTGAAGCAACTGCTGAAACGAGCCTCTTCCAATTAACCGGCTAAATTCATCGTTGTTTGGATTGTGTTGCATCTTTTTACAAATCGTTAATCCACGGCAACAATTTGAGCTGAAATGTTTGAAATACGCTCAATAAAAGCTAATTTCACACTCAAATTAAAGCATTCGAAATGAATCTTGCTTCATCCTATATCAACGTTTTATCACGCCAGATGTGCTTGCCGCACCGGAATCTGCTCCGGACCTACAAGTGTCTGTTTGAATGCTGGATGTTGTGATTATCGGTTGATTTTTCCTCTTTCAATTTTTTATTCTTATTGTAACCTTTCCTTACCGAACGGGTTATTATTATTTAATTCATTTTACAATTATTATGGAAACAATTATCGACAAAAGACATAAAACCCCGGAAAGAAAACCTCTATCGGAGGGAAATTTCTATCACACCAAATCGGGTGAAAACAGCCCTGGAATGAATGAGCGGATCAAACGTTTGCGCAAGCTGACGGTCGACACCGAGCCATCCATCTCCATTGAACGGGCGCTCATCGAAACCGAATTTTATAAGGAAAACTATGGGAAATATTCTATCCCGGTTTTGCGCGCGTTAACCTATAAAGAAATCTGCCAAAAAAAGACCATCTATATTGGTGATGACGAGCTGATCGTTGGAGAAAGAGGCCCGGCACCCAAAGCCGTACCCACCTTTCCCGAGCTTACCTGCCACAGTGTCGACGATTTGCACGTACTCAATACCCGTGAAATGCAACGTTACACAATTAGACAGGAAGATATCGATCGCTATGAAAAAGAAGTGATTCCATATTGGGAAGGAAGAACCCAGCGGGAACGGATTTTCAACCATGTGCCGGCAGAATGGAAGGCCGCTTACGAGGCCGGAGTTTTTACGGAATTCATGGAACAACGGGCTCCCGGACACACAGCATTGGATGGGAAAATATACCGCAAAGGTCTTCTCGATTACAAACAGGAGATTGCAGAGCATATTGCCAGCCTCGATTATATGAACGATCCCGAGGCAACCGATAAGCTTGAGGAGCTTCGTGCGATGGATATTTCGTGCGATGCAGCCATTATTTTTGCCGAACGTCATGCCGATCTGGCTGAAGAAAAAGCATCTGCCGAAAAAGATCCAGACAGGAAAAAAGAACTTTTGAAGATTGCGGAAGTCTGCCGTTGGGTCCCGGCTCATGCACCCCGCAGTTTTTGGGAAGCAATTCAGATGTACTGGTTTGTACACCTTGGAACTATTACCGAACTGAATGGTTGGGACGCCATGAACCCCGGCCATTTCGATCAGCATCTGGAACCATTCTTCAAAAAAGAGATCGAAGAAAAAACACTTACCCGCGACGAAGCCAAAGAGTTGCTTTGCTGTTTCTGGATTAAAGTCAACAACCACACCGCACCGCCCAAAGTAGGTATCACCGCCCGGGAGAGCGGCACATACAATGACTTTACCAACATCAACATTGGAGGTATCCGTCCTGACGGATCCGATGCAGTAAACGAAATTTCCTACCTGATGCTCGATGTGGTGGAAGAACTTCATATTTTACAACCGGGAAATTCCGTGCATATCAGCGCAAAAACACCCGACAAATTCTTAAAACGTGCCTGTGAGCTGATCCGGCAAGGACATGGTTACCCGTCGGTCTTCAACCCCGACGTGTATGTGCTGGAATTGCTGGCTCAGGGGAAAACCCTTCAGGATGCCCGCGAAGGTGGTTGCAGCGGTTGTATCGAAGTAGGGGCATTTGGAAAGGAAGCCTATCTGCTAACCGGTTATCTGAACGTTCCAAAAATTCTGGAATTAACGCTGAATAACGGCATTGATCCCCTAACCGGAAAGGTTGCCGGACTGGCTACCGGGGATCCACTCGCGTTTACTTGTTTTGAAGAACTGTACGACGCATTCATTAAACAACTAAATTACATCGTTGATTTGAAAGTCCGGGTGAGCAATTACATCGACCGGATGTTTGCAAAATATGCTCCTGCCCCATTTCTTTCGCTGTTCATCGACGATTGTGCAAAACGCGGAAAAGATTATTACGACGGAGGTCCGCGATACAACACCTGTTACATCCAATGCACCGGGTTAGGAACAGTTACCGACAGCCTTTCCACCTTAAAAAAGCATGTTTTTGAAAACAAAACATTCAGTATGGAACAGATACTAGTCGCTGTAAACAAAAACTTTGAAGGAGAAGAAGTGCTGCGGCAGACCATCATCAACCGTACCCCATTTTTTGGTAACGATGATGAATATGCCGATTCGATTGCGGTAAGGGTTTATGACGATCTCTTTAAAGCCATTGACGGGAAACCCAATATCAAAGGAGGAAGTTTCCATCTGAATATGCTATCAACAACCTGCCATATCTATTTTGGAAAGGTTCTGGGAGCAACGCCCAACGGACGTTTTTCAGGCAAAGCAATATCCGACGGGACTTCGCCTTCACAAGGGTGCGACACTCACGGCCCTTCGGCTGTTATCCGTTCGTTATCAAAGCTTGACCAGACAAAATCGGGAGGCACCTTGCTCAATCAACGGTTTTTGCCAAGCCTTCTCAAACGCGACTCCGACCTGGTAAAGCTGGGCAACCTGATCCGCAGCTATTTCACCATGGGCGGTCACCACATCCAGTTCAACATTGTCGACTCGGCGACCTTGTTTGCCGCTCAGGAACATCCTGAAGATTATAAAGATTTGCTTGTCAGAATGGCCGGATACAGCGACTATTTCAACGATATGAACAATGACCTTCAGCAGGAGATTATTGAACGGACAGAAAACGAATCATTCTAACATTGAATCAACGTGAAGGATGAATCAATCGGGACTTATTTTTGATATAAAACGATACTCCATCAACGATGGGCCAGGTATTCGGGTGACTCTGTTTTTTAAAGGCTGCCCGCTTCATTGTGCATGGTGCCACAATCCGGAGAGCATTTCACCCAAAATTCAGAAAATGTACTCCGCAGCCAAATGTATTGGCGCCATGGAATGCATCAGAATATGCCCGAACAATGCGTTGAAGCTCACCCGCGAAGGTATTGTCACCGACATGAAGGCCTGTCAGTTATGCGGGAAATGTGCCGAAGTGTGCCCTACTCTTGCCATCGAAATGAGTGGAAAGAAATACTCGGTCGAAGAACTCATGTTGATCATTGAGAAGGAACGGCTGGTTTTTGACCAGTCAAACGGAGGTGTAACATTCTCGGGTGGAGAGCCCATGCTTCATGCCGATCAGCTGATTGAATTACTGGATGCCTGCGGCGAAAGAGGATTCCATCGTTGCGTGGATACCTGCGGATACACCAATACGGATAAGTTGCTCGAAGTTGCCAAACGGACCGATCTGTTCCTCTACGACCTGAAAGTAATGGACTGTGAAAAGCACCGTCAATTTACCGGAGTAAGCAATGAACGGATATTGGAAAACCTGATAAAATTAGCCCAAACGGGAGCCAATATCAACATCCGGATACCTTTTATCAGCGGAGTGAATACCGACCATGAAAACGTTGAAAAAACAGCTGAATTTGTGGCAAATCTTGCGGGTGAAAAGAAACAGGTCAACCTCTTGCCGTATCATGAAATTGCAACCCATAAATATAAAAAAATGGGGAAAGAATACGATTCGGGACACCTGAAAGAACCATCGGAAGAAGAGCTGAAAGAAGCACAAAAAATATTTGCCAACGTTGGTTTACAGACCATTATTGGTGGATAAAACGGAACCATCAAGTTCATCTGATCCGGAATACACGATACTCAAAGAGAAATACTTCCATAAAAAAACCGCCTTTAAAAGCGGTTTTTTATCCTAATAACTAAATGCGAATCAGTTTTCCAATCTAAACTAACTATTGTCTTAAATAACCTAAAATCAAAATACTAATCTTTCTGAAACTCCAAACTTAAATTACCAATTTAAAGAACTTCATTTTTTAACTGAAAGATATTCTCATATGTCCAAAAAACTTGCACGAATGTTTTAATCGCCTGAGTTTTACAAAACCATGAAAGATATTGAATTCCAACAACTAAAAACACAATAGCCAGGTAATACCCTGGCTATTCAAATAAAAATCGAAATTCAAACCTAAAAAACCATCATCAATTTTCCTCTTAACCATCAAACTTCTGCATGTACTTTCGATTCTTTTTTATGGTCTGCCTTTTCTTTGAAATATCTTCCGGACAAATAATATTCGGTACATTCAAAGTGCATCCCAAAATCATCCCATTCCTGACGATCAATACGTTTTTTACACACCGGACAAATTATTTCCGGTATCCATGGCCGGTATTTTTTATCCCAAATCATCTTTTCCTTTTCTAAAAATTGTTGAACAGCCGGTAACCGTTATGAGTTGCGACAAGACAAAAATCAGTGATAAGATTCAATTTAGTGGCCTCAAATGTTTAAAAAAATGACACAAATGTAGAATTCATAAAAACACAAAACACTAAAGATCAATAAACAACCAATATCAACGAGTAAACATAAACTTTTTAATCACATTGGAATGGTTGAATTGCGCTTTGAGAAGATACAAACCTGATTTTCCCAGAACCGTTGTCAAATCAATCGTTGAACTGGCAGATACCTTTTGCGAAAACAAAATCCGGCCATCTAAATCGAGTATTGCTATCAGGGTTTCTTGTGCTGTATTATTGAAACTGCAAATATCAACCGTTAAATACCGGCTTGTCGGATTAGGATAAATGGCCACCAGATTCGGATCAACAACCGGATCAACAGATGTTACATCCCCGTCATTCCTGAACGGAGAGCCATTCTTTCTGGAAGAGGCTTTCCAATAGGTCGATTTATTGGGATCGCCGGTTGGGTTTTCTTCAACAGAAATTAGCGAATTGCCATCACCATCGGCTTTAGTAGGCCAGGGCGATTGGTCAGAATAGGTAAATGAAAGGATCTCACTGCCCGAAGGATCGGTAAGCAAAACATACTCGCCACTATTGCTGAACTGCCCTTTGTAATTTCCACTCGGATAAACGCCATACCGCGAGAAGAAAGAGTTGGTTTTTGAAGCTACAACATAAAAAGCCCCGGGTGCCAATAGCGTATTGTCGGGCACCGTATATGTTACAGCCGAATCGAGTTTAACTCCTGAAATATCGATGTACGTCGAACCAATGTTTTTGAACTCAATATATTCCAGGCTTTTGTCATCCAACGTATCATTTCCGATGATTTCATCCGATGGGTGATAATTCAGTTCGGTAACTTTCAGGTTCGAATAATCCTCATCAGAAAGTGAAAAGCGCACTTTTCGCAAAGATCCCCAATTGCTTCCATCTTTCACACGGGCCATAATCAATGCGGTCGAAGTAAGCTCCACCGATTCTCCGTTGCCACAAGTGATTGCTTTTGAAGAAACAGCTCCTCCTGGCAGCCGTGGATCGGTTCCATCCAACGTATAAAAAATCTCCCCTTTGGTGTTAGGATTTGATATCTTTACGTGAATATCTCCGGAAAAAGAACAGGCATCACTGGCTACCAAATTTTCTTCAGCATAAAAACGGGGTGAAGCCAATGTCGGATAGAGATTTTCATCTTTCAATTGCTCAATCACGATGTCGGTCCGATAAGGGAAATAATTTTCGTACAAGTTTTCAATTTCAGGTAACCAATCGTCGTCACGGGTAAGTGAAGTAGCTTGTGATCCCCATCCGCCGGTCTGAGCATCTCCCCAGCGAGCCGACTCAGCAATGATGGCCGTATCCATTTCTTCGGCCAATTCCTGAAACAATTCTTTTGCCCTGGTTGAAGAGAGAAGTCCTCCCTCTGACAAGTATTTCGATGCTCTGTCGGCAAAACGCAAGCGATATTCAGCATTGGAACAGAGTTTATAGTGCAACCATTGCGGATTAAAATCGAGTACGTTGGTAATTTTCATTGCACCTGTTGAGCCAATGTTCACCCGGTTTTCATCAATACCGTTATCAATATTTACCTGATCAACAAACAGGCAATGTTCCGAATCGTGGGCTACAAATTTGAAACCCATCGACCTGTTTTTCCGGTTATAGATGGCAAAAAAGTTATTGGGCATATCGTTATTGTACCAGGCAGAAACTGGTGCATCGAAATTCCCGGAATAGAAAATAACCATCATGTAATCGATCAGGTTATCAATGTCGACCCAAACAGTAGCCGTATCAATCCGATTACCATTGGCATCTTTACCTTCAAGAAAGAAATATTTTTCGTTGGTATCGAAGCCCTTCTGGCACAAGTTCCAGAGAGCGGTCCATTTATCCAGTGTACCATCGGTAACTTCGTCATAGTAAGGCCAGGGAATGGTATTTACTTTCACTACATCGTAATCGTCCTTATCGCCGCCCAGGTAGGTTTCAGCAAAGCTTGCTTCGGGTCTTTCATCCGTCTGATAAATTCCCCAGTACTCGCCATTGAGATAAAGGTGAAACTGAAAACCCCGGGCATAAGGTTGCCCCATCAATCCCTGCAATTTTCGGCAATAAAGATCTTTGATCATGGTGTTCTTCGGACTTCCATCCATGCTCCATGAATAGTTTTGCTCGCAGCGGAGATCGATACAATCAAATTCGGAAGCGCCATTTTTCCCGAACAAGGGATATTCCAGCTTTGAAGCTCCATACTCTTTCCGGAAAAACAACCGAAACCCATGTTTGGGATTGGCTGTATTTTTGGCACTGTTTCCGCCCCGGATCCTTACACCGGCATTTACCTGAAAACCTTTGGTGCCATCGGGGTGAATCAGCTCAACCGAGCATTCTCGCTCCCACTCTTCGCCTTTTGACGAGGCATTGACATATATTCCTTCCGATTCGTCAAAAAAATTCCCTAGATCGGTTGAAAGCGATATGGTTGGAATCTCTTTTAATGCAGCATCCATCTGTGAACTGTAACTACTGTTTTTCATCACATCCGAGGCCATATCATACTCAATATTTTGCCAGTTGACGGAACTCTCAGGCCAATCACTACCCGGATAGGTTTGTTCCTTCACTGCTTCGGTAAAAATATAGGTTTTCGATACCGGAAAAGTTGGAGAATATCCATCTTTCACCAAACCTGCCCGAACCACAAATGCAGGGGTTTTCCCTCTCCCCGCTGTCGATGCCGGATCAACCTGAATGGTCACCGGCGAACCTGCCGTAATGGCCGTTGTTGAGGTTGCCGGATTACTTCCATCGATGGTGTAAATGATTTTATTATCTGATGAAGAAGAAGTCAATGTCAGCGGAAAAGAACTGGTGCAAAAGCCCGATTCTTTTGAAAAAGAAATCTGATCGGTAGTTTCAAGCTGTGGCAGCTGTGGAGTCGCCGTGAACTGCATATCAAAATAGATATCAGAACTTCCCAACGTTGAATTCAGGATCATCACAGCGATTGTATTGGTCCCTTCATTTAGCGTCAGCTCTTCTGTAGAAAGTTGGACACTATAATCTACATCATACTCGTGGGTCGTTGTCGCCAACGAACTATAATTCAAGGCCGATGGTGCATTTTGACTACACACCTGTTTTCCGTTGATCCAAAGAACAAAACCATCGTCAAAGTTGGCCGAAAGCTTTATTTTCGTTAACTGTCCAACGGAATAGGCGGTAAATGTCGAACGCAGATAAATGGTCGAATAGCTGCTTTTCATATCCGAAAGCAGGGTGCCACCACTGCCTTTCCCATAACGGAAAGGAGCGGTTCCGCTTTTCCAGCCAGAATCGTTAAAACCAGGTTTGTACCAATCGGACGGCAGGTTTGAAGCTTCACTTCCCTTGAGATAGTTAAACTCAGATCCTCTGCCCAGTTGAATTTGGGCAATAGAATGAACGCCAGTACAAAAAAGTAATACCGGCAGAACCAATAATTGATGAATTTTCATAGTGATTTTACATATCAATGATAGCAGTCCAACCGCCACCGCCCTTCATTTCAATTTTTAATTTTGATGATTTATTTACAGTCGATTCAGTGATTTTATAATCTTTGGCATTCATATCAGCATTGATACCGTCGGACAGTGTTTTCATTTTAAAACTTCCTTCGGGTAAAAACGACAAATCCAGATCAAAAGAACGCGGAGAATCATTGGTCATTCCACCAATATACCAGTGGTTACCATTCCGGCGAGCCGCTACAATATATTCACCGACCGAAGCCTTTAACACCCGGGTTTCATCCCATACCGATGGTATTTTTGACATAAATGAAGTACATTCCCGATCTTCGTAGTACGCAGTCGGGCAATCGCAAAACATTTGAAGCGGGCTTTCATAAACCACATACATCGCCACTTGATGGGCACGCGTTCCAAGGCTCATCGGACAGTTGAAACTCACGGCAAAATCCTTTTCGTGAGCGTTGTTCATCGATCCCGGAGTGAAATCCATTGGGCCGGCAACCATGCGGGTAAACGGCAATGTAACCGTATGCAGCGGTGTTATTTCTTTCGACCATTTATTGTTTTCATTTCCACGAACGCCCTCGTTGCTGACCATATTGGGATAAGCCCGCTGCAAGCCGGAAGGTTTAAATGCTCCATGAAAATCGACCAGTAGCTCGCGTTCGGCACAAGCCTTCGCTACTCGTTCATAGTAATTGACCATGTACTGATCGGCACGCTGCATAAAATCGACCTTAATCCCTTTTACTCCCCACGATTTGTAGACGTCAAGAGTTGCTGCCAGATTTTTGTCAAGCGGTTTCCAAAGCATCCACAG
>DAOQAB010000030.1:26283-33986 GCA_035353695.1 Prolixibacteraceae bacterium | reverse complement strand
CTATCAAATCGTAAGTTTTCTGTAAGTTGATGCTACTTTTTGGACAGCCTCTTTTTTTGAAAATAAATGTAAAAAATATTTTACATCGAGTAAAAAATATTTATCTTTGTGTCGAGATAATTTTACAATTGGAAAATAAAAAAACACAAGGAGGTTTGCCATGGATCAGAAAGAACGACAAATATTGGTTACCATCATCAGTACCGTACTTATTACCGGATTTTACGTGTGGTATGTATACCAGAAACATGTTGTCGGGAATCTGGAAATTTTGAACGATTTTAAATTCTGGGGACGCTCTTTTCTGTGGTTAATCCCCTTAGCGGTTGTGACTCAGATCGTCATTCACATTATCTATGCGATTATTAACCGGATTGTTACCAACGAAGATGTTCCGTCCAAAACCGATGAGATGGACAAACTGATCGAATTAAAAGCCATACGGATTTCCCATTTGATTTTTACGTTCGGTTTTATTGGGGCCATAGGGTTACTGGCTTTTGGTGTTAAACCTTATGTGATGTTTATCATCCTTTTTTCTTCCGGTTTTTTGGCCAGTATGGTCTCTGAAATCGTGAAGTTGTATTATTATAGAAGGGGAATTTAAGATGGGCAAGTGTTTAATTAATAACAACATCCGGAAATTGCGGTTTATGGCAGGTGAAATGACGCAACAGGAACTTGCCGATCGTACCGGAGTTACGCGGCAAACCCTGATTGCCATTGAGAATGGGAAATATTCGCCCACCCTGGAACTGGCATTCCGTATTGCCCGCGTCTTTCAGTTGCCAATTGATGAAGTCTTCTCGTTCAACGAGGGAGAAGATACCCTTTCTACAAAATCGAAAACAGAATAGCCATGAAAGCAGTAGTTTGTACAGAATACGGATCACCTGAAGTTCTTCAGGTAAAAGAGGTGGAAAAACCTTCGCCCAAAGAAAATGAGGTGCTGGTTAATGTAAAAGCCACTACGGTGAATTATGGAGACCTTGCAGCCCGCAGGTTTCGTTATATTACCCGCAAAGAGTTTCATATGACCGGATTCTTTTGGTTGATGGCCAAAATTTCATTTGGCCTGAAAAAGCCGAAGATTCAAGTTTTTGGAAGTGAATTTTCCGGGGTAGTCGAATCGGTAGGGAATAAAGTAACCAAATTTCGCCCGGGAGATGCTGTTTTTGGATATGTGGGGCAATCGATGGGGGCTTATGCCGAATATCTCTGTCTGCCCGAAACGGGCACGATCGCCATTAAACCCGAAGAACTCTCTTTTGAAGAAGCAGCTGCAATTCCCTATGGTTCCATAATGGCATTGAGCCTCCTCCGGAAGATGGAGATCAAACCAGGTCAAAAGGTATTGGTGAATGGTGCCAGTGGTGGAATTGGTGCTGCAGCCGTGCAGATTGCCAAACATTTCAAGGCCGATGTAACGGGAGTTTGCGGAACACCCCGGCTCGAATACGTCCGCTCTCTTGGAGCCGATCGTGTGATTGATTATATCCGGGAAGATTTTACCCAAAATGGTGAGAAATATGATTTGATTGTTGATGTGTTGGGTAAATGTGCCTATTCCCAGTGTAAAAATTCATTGACCCCTAACGGACGAATCCTTTATGCCAGCTTCAAAACCAAAAAGCTTTTGCAGTCGGTGGGAAACTCCCGAGTGGTTTGTGCCCTTGCTCCAGGAAGTCTTAAGGATTTGCTGGTGGTGAAAGGGATGGTTGAGGATGGTAAAATAAAGGCGATTATCGATCGGACTTTCCCGATGGAACAGGCTGCCGAAGCTCACCGTTATGTTGAAGAGGGGAAGAAAACCGGAAGTGTGGTGATTGTTATCGAATAATCGGAATAAATCGGTTAATCAAACGGGAATACGATATCTTTAGTTTATCCGTTATTCGAACAACAATGGCCCCATAAAAAGTACCCGATCAAGTAGCTTTAAAAGAAGTTTTTGAACGTGGTGTTCATTCCTCGTTTCTTTTTTCACATCCGCTAAACAGAGTGAATAGATCGCGACATTGGAATGATTTTCATCTTTCTTTAACCGAATTTTAATAGGCATGTTCCGGCATAGTTTTTACTTTTGCCATTGGTTAAAAAAGAAATTACAGTTTACATGGAAAAACAACACGAAATCATTCTTCTCAACATATACGGTAACGACCGGCCTGGTTTGACTTCCTCATTGACCCAAATCCTTGCCAGTTATGATGTGACGATTCTGGATATTGGCCAGGCCGTGATCCATAACAACCTCGATCTGGGTATTTTGTTTGAAGTCCCTTTCGAATCGGAATCTTCGCCCATACTGAAAGATCTTTTGTTTAAAGGGTATGAATTGGGTGTCAGGGTGAAATTTACCCCCATCAGTGAGACCGAATACAATCTTTGGGTTAATCAGCAGGGAAAGGGGCGATACATCATTACGCTGGTAGGACGTGTCATTACAGCTCAAAACATTGCGGAGGTAACCAAAATCGTCTACACGCAACAGCTCAACATCGACAAAATCTCCCGAATTTCGGGGCGAATCCTGCTTACTGAGCGGTCGGAAGATACTAAGGCTTGTGTGGAATTGCTCGTCAGGGGAACGCCGCTGAATATTGCCGAGATGAAAAGCAGTTTTCTTGCGCTGGCTCACACATTGGGTGTCGACATTGCATTTCAGGAAGATAACATTTACCGCCGTACCCGTCGTTTGGTTTGTTTCGATATGGATTCCACGCTGATACAGACCGAAGTGATTGACGAACTTGCCCACCGGGCAGGTGTTGGGGAAGAGGTGAGCCGTATCACGGAATCGGCCATGAGAGGCGAAATCGATTTTGCCGAAAGTTTCAGGCAGCGTATTGCCCTGTTAAAAGGATTGGATGAAAAGGTGATGAGGGAAATTGCCGAAAATTTGCCATTGACCGAAGGTACTGAGCGTCTTTTCCGCACCCTGAAGAAGTACGGGTTTAAAACAGCCATCCTCTCCGGCGGATTCACTTATTTTGGAAAGCAGCTTCAGAATAAACTTGGGATCGATTATGTGTTTGCCAATCAGTTGGAAGTTGTTGACGGAAAGCTTACCGGAAATCATGTGGGTGATATCATCGATGGGGCCAAAAAGGCCGAACTGCTTCGGAATATTGCTTTTAAGGAAGATATTCATCTGGAACAAACGGTTGCAGTGGGCGATGGTTCCAACGATTTGCCGATGCTGAACATTGCCGGTCTTGGAATTGCCTTCCATGCAAAACCACTGGTCAAAAAGAATGCTCAACATGCCATCTCTACCACGGGCCTCGATGCCATTCTTTTTCTGATGGGATTTCGCGAAAGGGATATCGAATAGGAAAAGGGAAAAGGAAAGAGGAAAAAAGGATTACTGCGGATCCAATCTGCGATCATTGCAAAAAAAAGTGAAAGATCATTTTGTGATCACTTCTTCAGAATATTGTTTCAACCGGTTTGTTATCTTTGTTAAAAAGTACGGTTAGCGATGTGCAATATTTTCCTTCTGGTTTGGGATTATCTGGTCAAAGTAACACTTACTACTTTCGCTCAGCTTTTTGTTCTTTTCATTCCGTTATTGTTGCTGGCTTTTTTGATGCACTATATTTCGTTGCTGAACGAAAACCTGAGTGTGAAGGTCATGGGGATGAATATTTATCTTTACCTGTTTGGATGGCTGGGAACTTCGGTGCACGAAGCCGGTCACGCTCTTTTCGCTCTCATATTTGGACATAAAATCAAAGAAATCAAACTGTTTAAGCCCGATCCAAAAACCGGCACACTGGGATATGTGAACCACACCTACAACAAAAAGAACTTTTACCAGCAGATCGGCAATTTCTTTATTGGCATCGGTCCCATTCTGATGTGTACGCTTCTGCTGTATCTGCTCACCTGGTTGTTGTTCAACATCAATTTCTTTGAAGTTTCGAAGATCAAATTTTCTTTCGAAACCCTGAAGTCAATGTCGATGATTAAACACGAAAGCCAGAATGCCTGGAATGTGTTTGCCTTTTTTTTCAATGAGGTATTTCATGGTCAATACTCTTCGTGGTGGCGAATTGCCATTATGATTTATTGCCTCTATTGCATCGGCAGTTCCATCACGCTGAGTGTTTCCGATGTTAAAACTTCTGCCCGTGGTTTTCTGGTGATTGTGGTTGTGCTTTTCTTTTTCAACATGGCAACCATCTGGAAAGAGGGCTTTGCCTCCGAATGGATTACCAATTCCGGCCATTTTCTGTCGGGCGTTTATTCCATCATGATCCTTTCGCTGCTTATCAATCTGGCTTTTGTGGTGGTTATCTCCATCGTTTTAATGGTGAAATACATTGCCACGGAGTAGTTGTTTTGTTTTTGCAAATAACTGTTTTTTTCCCTCTTTTCTTAATTGCTTTCGAAATTTCTGAAACCGGATTCAATAATGAGAAATCCTGCTAACAATTATCATTTTCCCGGTGAGGTAGAATCGGTAGTTTTATATAAACATAAATGAATCAACTATGAATTTGAAGCAGGAGTTTCGATATGGGGAAGAGCAGCTGACTATTGGACAGGCCATTCTTCTGTCGGAAGGGAAAATAAAGGGAGTTTTGTCGACGACGGCTCGCGAAAAGGTTTGTCAGAATCGGCGGGTCGTTGAGAATATTGTGCATCGGCAAAAAGTAGTTTATGGTATCAATACCGGTTTTGGTCCGCTTTGTACCACGCTGATTGGCGAAGAGGATACCAAAAAGTTGCAATATAACCTGTTGATGAGCCACAGTGTTGGTGTGGGAAACTGTGTCGATCCGCAGATTGCCAAACTGATGCTGATCCTGAAAGTTCATGCGTTGTCGCAGGGTTATTCGGGCATTGCGGTCGAAACGCTCGATCGGATTATGTGGCACATTGAAAACAATGTCATTCCGTGTGTGCCCGAACAGGGTTCTGTGGGCGCTTCGGGCGATCTGGCTCCGTTGTCACACCTGTTTCTTCCGTTGATTGGAATGGGAAATGTTTGGTATAAGAGTGAAGTACGGCCGGCAGCCGAAGTGTTGCAGAAAGTTGGTTTATTGCCGGTAGAACTGGGTCCAAAGGAGGGGCTGGCACTGATTAACGGAACGCAGTTTATGAGCGCTCATGCCATAAAGATTCTCGAACGGTTCCAAAATTGCCTTGACCACGCCGACATCATCGCTGCGATCGACCTGGAAGCCATGATGGGTTCGGTGAAAAGTTTTGATGCAGAATTGCACCAGTTACGGCCTTATTCCGGAACGGTTTATGTGGCCGAACGGATGCGGGCGCTGCTTCGGAATTCTGAAATTGTGGAGTCGCACCGAAACTGTACCCGGGTTCAGGATCCTTATTCGCTACGGTGTATTCCGCAGATTCACGGGGCTTCACGTAATGCCTGGCTTCATCTGAAAGAGACGATGCTTACTGAAATTAATTCGGTGACCGATAACCCAATTATCTTTAACGAAGATAAAACCATTACCGGAGGTCATTTTCATGGTGAACCCATTGCGTTGCCCCTCGATTATGCCGGGCTGGCGGCTGCCGAATTGGGTAATGTCTCCGAGCGAAGGGTTTATCTTTCGATGATCGAAAGTGTGCCCGGTCTGCCGAAATTGCTGATGAAGCATACCGGTTTGAATTCGGGTTTTATGATCCTGCAATACACGGCAGCCGCTTTAGCCAGCGAGAATAAAAGCCTCTGTTTTCCTGCCAGTGCCGACAGTATTCCAACCTCGCTGGGACAGGAGGACCATGTCAGCATGGGCTCCATCAGTGCCCGAAAGACGTTACAGATTGTGAACAACCTTGAAAAAATATTGGGTATTGAAATGATGACGGCCGCACAGGGTTTTGATTTTCGTAAGCCAATGAAGTCGGGAATTCTGATCGATGCTGCCCATGATATGATCCGTGAACACCTCTCTTTTGCCGAAGATGACCGGATGTTTTCGCCCGATATCAATGAATCTATTGCTCTTATTCAGTCGAAAAAGTTGATTCAACGGCTGAATGAAGTTGCTGAAAAAGAAAATATTCCATTTAAAAACGAAGATCATGAACGATTCGGAATTTATTGAACGATATGCTACCCATCCGCATTACGAAGCGCCTACCGGAAGTGAACTTCATGCCCGGTCGTGGCAAACCGAGGCGCCGCTCCGGATGTTGCTCAACAACCTGAATGCCGAAGTGGCTGAAAATCCATCCAAACTGATTGTCTATGGAGGAACCGGTCAGGCAGCCCGTAACCCCGAAGCGGTAAAGGAAATTATTAAAACCCTGCTCACCATGGACGAAGAACATTCGTTATTGGTACAGTCGGGAAAACCCATCGGATTGGTACGAACCCATCCGCAGGCTCCCCGGGTTTTTATTGCCAACAGCAATCTGGTGCCGGCCTGGGCCACATGGGAACACTTTGAAGAGTTGAAGTCGCGCGGGTTGATGATGTATGGCCAAATGACGGCTGGAAGCTGGATTTACATTGGCACACAGGGGATATTGCAGGGTACTTATGAAACTTTTGCTGAATGTGGAAAGAAATATTTCAACGGCGATTTGCGTCACAAACTGATTGTGTCGGGAGGTTTAGGCGGAATGGGAGGAGCTCAGCCATTGGCCGCCACCATGGCCGGTGCCACCTTCCTTGGTGTGGATGTCGACCCTGTACGAATTGAAAAACGACTGCATACCCGCTATATTGATCGCATTACAGCCGATTACAAAGAGGCAAAAGCCTGGATCCTCGAAGCAAAAGAGAAAGGGGAAGCTCTCTCAGTTGGATTGGTTGCCAACATTGGCGACGTGTTGGAAAAGCTATTGAAAGATCATTTGATCCCTGATATTTTGACCGATCAGACTTCGGCTCACGACCCGGTAAATGGTTATGTGCCTGCTGGTTTTACCCTCGACGAGGCAATTGAATTGCGGGAAGCCGATCCGCAGGAATACAAACGCTTATCATTGAAAAGCATGGCTCGTCATGTGGGCTTTATGCTGAAGATGAAGAAGCAGGGAAGCGTGGTGTTCGATTATGGAAACAATCTGCGCGAATTTGCCCGTCAGGGTGGCGAGACTCATGCTTTCAGTTACCAGGGATTTGTGCCCGAGTTTATCCGCCCGCTTTTCTGTGAAGGGAAAGGGCCGTTCCGCTGGGTTGCTTTGTCGGGCGATCCCGAAGATATTTTCACTACCGACCGGGCGTTGATGGAGGCTTTTCCCGAAAATCAGCACCTGATTAAATGGCTGACCGAAGCACAACAAAAAGTTGCTTTTCAGGGGTTGCCCAGCCGGATCTGCTGGTTGGGAATGGGTGAACGTGAAAAAGCGGGTTTGCTTTTCAACAATTTGGTAAAAAGCGGAAAAGTAAAAGCCCCGATTGTGATTGGCCGTGACCATCTGGATTGTGGATCGGTCGCTTCGCCCAACCGTGAAACGGAGGGGATGAAAGATGGTTCCGATGCGGTATCCGACTGGCCGTTGCTGAATTTGATGGCCAATACCGGCGGTGGCGCTACCTGGGTTTCGTTTCATCATGGCGGCGGGGTAGGGATTGGTTATTCGCAACATGCCGGAATGGTTGTGGTTGCCGATGGTACCGACCGGGCAGCAGAATGCTTGCGCAGGGTGTTGTACAACGATCCGGCCATGGGCATTTATCGCCATGCCGATGCTGGTTATGAAATTGCACTTGACAACCGAAC
>DAOQAB010000030.1:24680-26183 GCA_035353695.1 Prolixibacteraceae bacterium | reverse complement strand
GGAGTTACAATCCGTCGGAGATTGACCGGTTAAATACTGCTTATGTGGCTTTTCCCGGACTGATCGATGCCCACACCCATCTTTGCTGGGCAGGTTCGCGTGCCGATGATTATGCGTTACGGCTTTCGGGAAAGAGTTATCTCGAAATTGCGGCTCAAAGCGGTGGAATATGGGATACCGTGCAGAAGACCCGCAATATTCCCGATAAAGAGCTGATTTTGCTGGTAGCCGAAAGGGCGAATGCTTTGTTGAAACAGGGTGTTACCACCATTGAAGTGAAAAGCGGTTATGGTTTGTTGGTTGAACAGGAGCTACGCCTGTTGGATATTATCCGGAAAGCGGACAATGAAACTTCCGCAGAATTGATTTCTACCTGTCTGGCAGCGCACATTGTCCCAAAAGATTTTATCGGAACGGAAGAAAAATATCTTGAAACCGTATTGAAACAGCTTCTGCCAGAAGTTAAATACCAGAGGCTTTCAAACAGGATCGATATTTTTGTCGACGAGGGTGCTTTTTCGGTTCTGGCAGCAAAGGAATATTTGCGGAAAGCCAAAGCCATGGGATTTGAGGTGTTGCTCCATGGCGATCAGTTTTCTACCGGAGCGGCACAACTGGCCATTGAAGTTGGCGCCCGGAGCATCGACCACCTGGAAGCGGCAAACGACGACGAGATTCAGATACTGGCAAAAGGAAACGTCATTCCGGTTGCTTTGCCCGGAGCATCTCTGGGGTTGGGCGAACCGTTTGCCCCTGCCCGTAAACTGCTCGATGCAGGCGCCTCGCTGGCCATTGCTTCCGACTGGAACCCCGGATCGGCGCCAATGGGTAACCTGTTGGTTGAAGCTGCTATTTTGGGGGTAAAAGAAAAGCTCTCGATGGCCGAGACCTGGGCTGCGCTGACTTTCAGGGCAGCGGCAGCATTGAATTTAGCTGATCGGGGAATTCTTGCAAAAGGGAATTTAGCCGATATTGCAGCTTTTAAAACCGATAATTTCAAAGAGATTTTATATCAGCAGGGAGAGTTAAAACCGGAAAAAGTTTGGAAGAACGGGTATCGGGTTATTTAAAAAGAAAATATATGAACCAGCTTATTGAATGTGTCCCCAATTTTAGCGAGGGACGGAATATGGAAGTTATCAACCAGATAACCCGCGAGATTGCTTCGGTTGAAGGGGTGAAACTGATCGATGTCGATCCGGGGAAAGCAACCAACCGCACGGTGGTTACCTTTGTTGGCGCTCCCGATGTAGTTTGTGAAGCGGCTTTCAGGGCTGCCAAAAAAGCTTCCGAGGTGATCGACATGCGAAAGCATAAAGGAGAACATCCCCGTTTTGGTGCTACCGATGTGTTGCCGCTGGTTCCTATCTCTGGCATTTCGATGGAAGAAACGGTTGAATATGCCCGAAAGCTGGGGAAACGAATTGGTGATGAGCTGGGAATCCCTGTTTATTGTTATGAATTTGCAGCTTCAGAAGAGAAGCGTCGTAACCTGGCCAATTG
>DAOQAB010000030.1:11442-24580 GCA_035353695.1 Prolixibacteraceae bacterium | reverse complement strand
ATTGGCTGGTTCATCGAGGAGTATGGCATTGCCCAGTTGTCGTTTAACATTACTGACATCACCAAAACCACCATTCAGCAGGTTTTTGAAGCGGCCTGTGAGCGGGCTGACGTGCGGGGAATCCGGGTGACTGGTTCGGAACTGGTTGGATTAATTCCGTTGCAGGCATTGCTTGATGCCGGAAAGTATTTTCTGAAAAAACAACACCGATCGACCGGCATTGCCGATGATGAAATATTGAAAATTGCCGTAAAATCGCTTGGTCTGGATGATCTGGCTCCGTTTGATCCGAAGAAAAAAATCATTGAATACCTCATTGAAGAGCCGTTGCAAAAGAAGTTGATTGATCTTTCGGTACAGAAATTTGCCGAAATAACCGCCTCGGAGTCTCCTGCTCCGGGAGGTGGTTCTGTTTCTGCGGTGATGGGCGCCATGGGTGTTGCTTTGGGAACCATGGTTGCCAATCTCTCGGCACATAAACGGGGCTGGGACGATCGGTGGGAAGAGTTTTCCCATTGGGCCGAAAAGGGTAAATTCATTATGAACGAGTTGTTGAAGCTGGTTGACGAAGATACCCGTGCTTTCAATGCCATTATGGAGGCGTATGCCCTTCCACAGAAGAATGATGAAGAGAAACTTCTTCGGAAAGAGGCAATTCAGCAGGCGACTATTCATGCCATTGAAACACCATTGAAGGTCATGCAGCTTAGTTTTGAGTCGATGGAGATTATGAAGACAATGGCTGAAACCGGGAATCCCAATTCGGTGTCAGATGCAGGAGTAGGGGCACTGGCGGCCCGTTCGGCGGTGTTGGGGGCCGGGATGAATGTGCGGATCAATGCGGCCGGTTTGACCGATAAAGAGCTGGCTGCAAAATTTACGAACGAAGCTTTGGCGCTCGAACAGAAAGCCATTCAGCAGGAAAACGAGATACTGGAGATAGTGAATCGTAAGATTTCAGGTTAGGTTATTTATTTTTTGATGAATCTTACGGATTGGGTGATTATTTCCTTTGAATATTCTATTTTTATGCTTCAATAAATAGAATCACCATTAAATCATGGGAAAGAAATTAGCTATCTGCTTGCCAACTATTGGATTACTTGTTTTGTTGGTTGTTGGCTGTTCCAAACAGGAAGTAATCAAACAACAGGAAGTAACCATTCCTGAAATAACCACACAGAGTGTTTCCGATGTTTCGTATACAACGGCAGTTACCGGAGGCAAGATTGTTTCCGATGGAGGTGCAGCGGTGACTGAATGCGGCGTAAGCTGGAGTACGGTTCAGAAGAACCTTTCGATTACTGATACCATTATGCAGGGAACTCTTACTGATTCTACTTTTATCTGCGAGTTAACCGGGCTTACACCCAATACAACCTATTATACACGGGCGTATGCTGTGAACAGTGCTGGTGTAGCTTATGGAAAAGCAACGATGTTTACGACCGGGAATTATCATCTGCCGGTGATATCCACGTCTGAGGTAACCGAAATAACACAAACCACTGCTACCTGTGGGGGTAAGATTACTTTTGACGGGGGGACTGATGTGTCGGAATATGGAATTTGTTGGGGAACAGCTCAAAATCCAACTGTTTCAAATGAGAAAGCACAAGGTAGTGTGGTAAATGGTTCTTTCTCCTGTGCCATGACCGGTCTGTTGCCAAATACAACCTATTATGTGCGGGCTTATGCAATCAATCGTATGGGAACGGGATATGGGGACGAAGTCTCTTTCAAAACATTGGAAGCGAAAGATTACAAAGTCTCGGTCGATTTCGAATGTGGCACGGCTTTGTCGCCATCCGATCGTCCCGATATTTTCGTTATTTGGATGGAAAACGACAGTGCTTCATTTATTCAGAATATGTTTATCTGCAAGAAGCTGATTGTTGGTGGATTGACCGGAACGGCATTGCCCTATTGGAAGGTGAATAAATACCCGCTCTCTTCGGCAACCGAAGTCGATGCGGTAACTTCAGCCACTCTGGCCAATCAGGATTTCACGGTTTCGGCAACTTTAAAAGATCAATCGATCAGGAATTTCAAACTCTTCTTCGAAATCGATCACTCCTTTGACGACAATGACTGGTTTTCAGACCAACCAGCGTTGCTTTATTCAGTCGACATTAATCTGAATGATACTGTTTTTGAATTATCTCCGGTTGGATGGACACCCAATGAAAATACCGAAAATCAGATCGCAAACACATCCATGGGCGTATTGCAAAGCGAGATGCGCTACATTACAAACCTGAAAGATGGCTCTTCTTTTGGTGCAACCGATTCACGCAGCTCAACCAATATGGTAAAGCGGATTAGGGTGCGGGTCGAATAATTTTCAGGGAATAACTTTTGTCTATTTTACGATGAAACTTACCGATATTTCAAACTACCGGGTATTGAACCAGATAACCCGATTTACTACCTGTTTTTCTGCTGATCAGATGGTGTATGATCTGGGCGCTATGCAGGCGCAGGATTTTGCCATGGCCAAATGGGCTTTGGGTGCACGGCTTCCTGGTTTTACCGAAGGAGCTGTTGAATCGGCTTTTAACGAAGGAAAAATTATCCGAACCCATCTGATGCGCCCAACCTGGCATTTGGTTTCGGCTGATGATATTTACTGGCTGAACGATCTGACGGCGCCAAAGATAAAATCATCCGCTAAGTCACGACATCGTGATTTGGGGCTTACCGATTCGCTGGTCCGTAACTGTGAGTCGATTTTTGAAAAAGCTGTTTCAGAACGGGGGCATCTGACACGGGAAGAGTTTGCGGAAGAACTGTCGTGTGCA
Organism: Prolixibacteraceae bacterium; assembly: GCA_035353695.1. Lineage (GTDB taxonomy): Bacteria > Bacteroidota > Bacteroidia > Bacteroidales > Prolixibacteraceae > CAYMTR01. Next base: position 21,779 of record DAOQAB010000030.1, on the reverse strand, counting down.
AATCTGAAGATCGAAAGTCATCAGTTGTATCATCTTCTTTTCATTGCAGAACTGGATGCACTTTTGTGTAGTGGAAGACTAAAAAACGGGAAACAGACCTACGCATTGCTCAGCGAACGGGTTCCAAACCGAAAAACCTTTTCGCGCGATGAGTCATTGGCAGAACTGGCGAAACGATATTTTACCAGCCGTTGCCCGGCAACAATCGATGATTTTATCTGGTGGTCGGGCTTGTCAGTTTCTGATGCCAAACGGGCGCTTGAAATGATCAAATCGGGTTTTGTTTCAGAAACAATCGATTCGAAGACCTATTGGTTTACCGAAGCGCTTCTCTGCATCCCGATGAATGCACCTTCTGTATTTCTTTTGCCTGCTTTCGATGAATTCCTGATTTGTTACAAGGATCGGAGTGCCTCTCTTTCGTTGGTTGATAACCGGAAAGTAGTTTCAAACAATGGGATTTTCTACCCGTTTATACTGGTCGATGGGCAGGTGGCCGGAGTGTGGAAGCGTACCCTGAAAAACGATCGGGTGATTGTTGCTTTTACCTTCTTTCAGAAACCTGATCTGAAAACGAAAGAAGCCATTGAAAAGGAGGCTGACCGGTATGCCTGTTTTTTGGAGCGGAAATTGATTCTTTAGTTTATTAAAATAAATCGGCATGGGTTCCCATTCTGACGAAATCAATAGACATTGCTGATTTATCAATTTTATAGATGAGTACCCAATCGGGTTGTATATGTGCATCGATGTAACCGATCCAGTTGCCAGTGAGTAAATGAGGTTTGTAATTTGTCGGTAATTCTCCTTTTGCTTCCAGCAAATCATACGCATTTTCGAAAAGGCTCAAATCCCAACCTCTTTTTATGGCTCGTTTATAATCTTTCTTGAATTTATTGGTGAAATTACAGGTGAACATCAACTATTCAGTTTAGCAAAAAAATCATCCTTATTTTTTGCTTTAACCACCTTGCCCGATTTTGAATCTTCTAAAGCTTTAATGGTTTCATTGTTAGGTGCAGATTCAATGGAGATATACTCTTTCTCTGTCTTTGCCATTTCTTTTATTAACCCCACCAAATGTTTTGTTTTATTATTTCGGTCATTTATTGTAATTGTGTATGTTGCCATGTTTTTTTATTTGTAAAAATACAAGAAAAAGTATTTAGATTTTAAATTTTTGTATCACACTGATACAAAAGTTACAATCTGAAATTAATCAATTTATTCACACAGAGGCAACAGAAAATTGGAGAATGTTTCAGTTTCCATTGTTATTCGATATTTAGTTGCCGAATAATCCTAAATTTGGGATCAAAAATCATTACGATGAAGAAAGTCCTTTTTATCATGGCCGTTTTGGCTGTTGCCGGTTGTGCCAATACCAAAGAGCAAACGGGCGATTATCCGATTAGCCCGGTCGATATCCGGAATGTGGTTATTACCGATCAATTTTGGCTGCCAAAGATCAAAACCATTCAGGATTCCACCATTCAGTATGCTTTCAAAAAGTGTGATGAGGAAGGCCGGATGGAAAATTTCCTGATTGCCGGAGGAAAGAAGCTGGGCAAGGTGAGGGGTAAAATGCCTTTCGACGACAGCGATCTCTATAAAATCATCGAAGGGGCTTCCTATTCGCTGATCAGTAACCCAAATCCGATGCTGGATGCTTACCTTGATTCTATTATTGGAATCATCAAAATTGGGCAGGAACCCGACGGATATCTTTCTACCTGGTTTACCATCGACCGGATGAGCCCTCCCGCGCCGTGGGCAAAACCTTCAAAAAAACGGTGGGATCACGAAGATACAAACCATGAACTCTATAACAGCGGTCACCTGTTTGAGGCGGCTGCTGCTCATTATCTGGCTACCGGGAAAAGAAACTTTCTGGACATTGCCCTGAAAAATGCCGATTTGCTGGTTGCCAACTTTGGCCCCGACAAGCTGAAATGTCCTCCGGGACATCAGATTGTGGAAACCGGTTTAATTAAACTCTACCACATCACTAAAAACAAAAAGTATCTCGATCTGGCCAAATTTTATCTTGACCAGCGGGGCGATTCTACATCACACAAGCTGTATGGCGAATACAGCCAGGATCATCTGCCGGTGATTAAACAAACCGAAGCCGTTGGACATGCGGTGCGGGCAGAGTACATGTATGCCGGGATGACCGATATTGCTGCTATTTACCACGATCGGGATTACCTTACAGCCATAAATAAAATCTGGGAGAATATTGTCAATAAGAAAATGTATTTAACCGGTGGTGTTGGTTCACGGCATGATGGTGAAGCTTTTGGAAACAACTATGAATTGCCAAACCTTTCGGGATATAATGAAACCTGTGCAGCGATTGGGAGCGTATACTGGAACCAGCGGTTGTTCCTTCTTACCGGCGATTCAAAGTATTACGACATCATTGAGCGTACGCTGTATAATGGGCTGATCTCTGGGATTTCGCTGAGCGGCAAAGAATTTTTCTATCCCAATCCATTGGAGTCGGATGGGAAATATGATTTTAATATGGGTTCCTGCACACGTCAGTCGTGGTTCGACTGCTCCTGCTGCCCAACCAATCTGATCCGCTTTGTCCCTTCCCTTCCGGGACTCATCTATTCAACCAATGGCGATAGCCTGTATATTAACCTATACCTTTCAAATCATGCAACTGTTTCGGTTGGAGATAAAGAAGTTGCTATTGTCCAGCAGACCGGTTATCCGTGGAATGGAAAAATGAGTTTTGAAGTGAATCCGGAGAAAAAAGGAACATTCACCCTGAAACTGAGGCTTCCCGGATGGGCTCAGGGTACCGCTGTGCCTTCCAGCCTTTATTCATATATTGATAAAGCAAACGATAATTTTGTATTGAAAGTCAATGGGAAAGAAGAAAAAGAGGTGATTGTAAAAGGTTATATCCAGTTGACCCGCGAATGGGAAAATGGCGATCGGATTGAGCTGGATTTGCCAATGCCGGTTCGTGAGGTGGTTGCCAATGAAATGGTAAAGGATGATCAGGGGAAAGTGGCTTTTGAAGTTGGCCCGATGGTCTATTGTGCCGAAGAAATCGATAACTCACAACCGTTGGATGGCGTTTCGATTCCAGAAAAAGAGACGGCAAAAATAGATACCGGCAACATGATGAATGAAAATTTCAACAAACTTGAAGTCAATACAAAAGAAGGGAAACTTACGCTCATTCCTTATTACTTGTGGTCGAACCGCGGTGTTGGTAAAATGAAGGTTTGGTTGCCCCTGAATTAATCTTTGATACAATCAAACCATGGAACTCCGGAATAAATCTCATTGGTTAACTCTCCTTTTGAAGCAATTGCTGATACTTTTTATTGTCGTATTTAGTGCCGCAGGAGTGATTGCAGCACCTGTGAATTGTGCCCCTTCAAACGGAGCAGTAATCAGCAACAACATGCCCAACCTTACCTGGACAAAGACTCCCTGCGATTACACGGAAATAGTGATCGACGGAAAGAAAATGGGAGAAATCCCGGGTGACCAGAACGAATACACAACCGTTGGATTATCTTTTGGGACTCATACATGGCAGGTAATTGCTGTTTCGAAAGGAAAGAAACAGAAAAGTGAACCGACCGTCTTCACGATCGACGATAAACCATTAGAGAACCTGCCAGAAGGTGCTGTTCTGTTGCGCGATGGCTGGAAAATGGAATCGTCGGTGAATATGAAAAAAAGTGGGAGAGAGCTCTCTTCAACTTCGATGAAAACAAAGAAATGGTACCCAACGACCTTACCAACAACCGTGCTAACCACTCTGGTGCGCAACGGTGTTTATCCCAATCCGAACAATGGGTTGAACAACATGCGGATCCCCGATTGCAACGACGAATTTAATGTGCAGTATGATCTGTTGAAGTACAGTCATCTCAAAGGGTTGAACCCCTGGAAAGACAAATATTGGTTTCGGAAAGAATTTTCAGTTATGCCGGAACAGGTGAAGCAGCATGTTTGGCTTAATATTGGTGAGATTAATTACCGGGCCGAGGTTTGGCTGAACGGGGTGCTACTGGCTGATACAGCTACGGTGGTAGGCATGGAGCGGAGTTTTCGTTTCGAGATAACCAAATTGCTGAAAACCGGACTCCCCAACATTCTCGCTATCGCAATTTATCCCCCTGATCATCCGGGGAAACCGGAGCCTGCGCCCATTACTCCGCTTGCTGATCCGGGAGTGAACATGGCCGATGGCATGATCAGTAAAGATTATACCAAGTGGGATGCATTGGGATGGGACTGGCAACCTGATATTCGCGACCGCGATATGGGCATAACCGAAGAAGTATATCTCACATCAACCAACGACCTTGAACTAACTGATTTATATGTAACGTCTGATATTCCGTTGCCGGACACAACCTCGGCGGCGATTACTGTTTCTGCGACGCTGAACAACTATTCTTCGGTGGTGAAAAAAGGAGTAGTTTCGGCGGCGATTTCAATCGATAATGAAGTGATCCGGGTAGAGAAAACTTTTCAGATAGCACCCAATTCCAGTCAGGAGATGGTGTTTGCTCCGGCAGGGTTTCCCAAACTTCAATTGAAGAACCCGAAGCTTTGGTGGCCTCATGGTTACGGTGGTCAAAACCTTTACAAGGCAACACTGGAGGCTACATCGGATGATGGAGTTACCTCTTCGGCAACAACAAATTTTGGCATCAGAAAGATCGAAACGTTTATAGGGAAGAAAGAACGGGTTTACAAAATCAATGGAAAAGCGATTTACCTCAAAGGAGGCAACTGGGTAATTGATATGAACCTGAACTGGACAGCCAGCCGTTATGAACACGAAATCCGGTTGACCCGTAATTCTGGCTTGAACTTTCTGAGAATCTGGGGACCTACCGGGACACCTCCAACGGCTTTTTACGAAGCTGCCGATCGTTACGGGATTCTTCTTTGGCAGGATTTTCTGAACGATTACTGGGGAACTTTTAAAAATACACCGGAATATACCCCTTCGTACGATCTGTTTGAAAAAGCAACTACAGCCATTATCAAAAAGTACCGCAACCATCCTTCGCTGTTTATCTGGTGTGGCGGAAATGAAGGGCCAAACCCCAAAGAAGCCCTGATTGTGAATAAGCTTCTTCCGGCTTACGACGGGCGCGATTCGAGGCACTATTTACGCATTTCGAACGACGACGGTTTCCATGGCGGAGGGCCTTATCACACACTGGAGCCCTCAAATTACTTTACCCACGACAAAATGATGGGATTCAGCAGCGAGATAGGTCCCAGTGGAATACCGGTGTTTGAAAGCATGCTCAAATTTATGACCAACATGGGCAAGGACTTTCAGGAAGATCGCTTTCCCCTGAATGGTGAGTGGGCTTATCACGATGCGACAGAACGTCCATGGAGTGATCCCCGTAAATTTTCGGCACATGATGACATCATCCGCAATTATTACGGCGCGCCAGTTTTGAGAGGAAAAGAAGGGGTGAAGGAATATGCCGATAAATGCCAGATCCTTAATTATGATGTCTATCGTTCGGCTATTGAAGCCATCAACCATCAGGTATGGGACAATGCCAGTGGCTACGCTCTGTGGAAGTCGAATTCAAGCTGGCCAAGTGTGGTCTGGCAGTTATATGACTGGTACATGCAGACCCATGCCGGTTTTTATGGCGCCCAAAAAGCAAACGAGTTGATCCATGTTCAACTGAATCGGGCAACCATGGAGCTGGATGTGCTGAATGCAACCTTCAACAGTTTGAATAATTGTAGTTTGAAAGCTACCCTGTATAATTCGAAAATGGAAGTTGTCTGGAGTGACAATAAAGAAATGGAACTTCCCGGAAACCAATCAATAAAAGCAGGGATTGCTGTTCCTTCAAAGGATGAACTTACCTTTCTAGTGTTGAATTTGGAAAATGCTTCAGGGAAAACGATTGCCGATAATTTCTACTGGCTCAGCAATACCAACGATTTTGCCGGCTTAAAGAGTCTTACGCCACCACGAATTATGTGTTCGGTTACATCCGGTAAAACGGCCGGTAAAACGATGGTGAAGGTTAGTCTGAACAATTACGGGAATGGCCTTGCTTATCTGGTTTCGCTGAAACTGGTCGGGGAAAAATCGGGTGCCGAACTTTTACCTTCGTATTGGAATACCAATTACCTGAATATTCTTCCGGGACAAAATGCCGAGGCAGTGGTTGAAATCGACAATTCCGATCTGACCGAAAAACCGGCTCTTGAAGTGAGGGCCTACAACATGAAAGAGAAGCTAAGGGTTTTTATCCCATAGAAACGGTTCGCTAATGCCCGTTTCAACAAATGATGCCGGTTTTCTAAACAAACCAATCGGCAGGTTTTACATTTGGTGGCAGAATAATGATCAAAATGATGATTGGTGTTTGATCGATTCAGGTTAAATTCGTGTTTGATTGTCATTTTGATGATCAAACGACACAAAACTTTAAGCCATGAAACACACTCTTTTTTTAAGCCTGTTGATATTTCAGGTGCTTGATTCGTTTGCCCAGGGGGTATCAATCCAAGATTCGCAAACACAAGCTTCAGATGTGAGGATTTATCGTACGCAGCGGTTATCCACATCCCCTCCGGTTATTGATGGTAAACTCGACGATCCCTGCTGGAAAAACAGCAATTGGTCAGGCGATTTCATTCAGTGGATACCCAATGAAGGGGCAAAACCTTCTCAGCCTACATCGATTAACATTTTATATGATAATAAAAACATTTATGTGGCCATTCGCTGTTTTGAAAGTGAAACGGAAAAGATTTCGAAGAAAGCAGGCCGAAGGGATGAGGTTGTGGGCGACATGACCGGGATTAATTTCGATTCTTATCACGATCACCGTACCGGTTTTGAATTCGATCTTTCGGCTGCCGGGCAAAAGGTTGATTTGTTGTTGACCAATCCCATGAATGGAGACAACAATTGGGATGCGGTGTGGAATGGGAAAACGGGAATAGAAGACTCCTCATGGGTTGCCGAATTTGAAATTCCGTTGAGCCAGTTGCGCTACAGCAACGAAAAAGATCAGGTCTGGGGAATGCACGTGTGGCGCTGGATTGATCGTTTTCAGGAAGAGAGTGATTGGGAACCGCAATCATCTACCAGTCCCGGTATGCTTTATATTTTTGGTCATTTGGAAGGAATTTCCGATCTGCCCAAATCGCGGCGGATTGAGTTGATGCCTTATGCTTCGGGGAAACTGAGTACGGTTGAGAAAGATCCGTTAAACCCCTATACAAAGGATGGTTATCAGCTTTTTGGAAACCTGGGTCTGGATGCAAAGGTTGGATTATCGAGCAATTTCACCGCCGATATAACCATTAACCCCGATTTTGGTCAGGTGGAATCCGATCCTTCGACCATGAATCTGACTGCTTATGAAACTTTTTACGACGAAAAACGCCCTTTCTTCCTCGAAGGAAAAAATATCTTCAATTACGAATTTGATGATCTGAGCATCTTCTATTCCCGGCGCATTGGCCATGCACCAACCTACGAACCCGGAATCTCAGACGGAGAATACCTGAAATATCCCAGTAATACGAAGATATTGAGCGCTGTTAAGTTGAGCGGAAAGACGCCCAAAGGTTTTTCGGTGGGTGTTTTGCAAAGCATTACCAACAACGAACGTGCTTTGGTTAGCGATGGAACAATCGAACGAAAAGTGGTTGTTGAACCGTTGTCGAGTTATACAGTTGCCCGGTTCCAGCAGGATTTCAACGGAGGAAATACGGTGCTGGGCGGAATCATTACCGCCAAAAACCGGCTGAATACCGATGCTTCTTTCGATTTCATGAATAAAGATGCCTACACCGGAGGGATCGACTTTTTGCATCAGTGGAAAGACAAAGAGTATTACCTGAATGCGAAACTGATTGGGAGTACCATTCGGGGAAGCTCTGAAGCCATTTTGGCGCTGCAGCAATCTTCGGCCCGCTATTACCAGCGTCCCGATGCAGATTATCTCGATTACGACAATACGTTGACTTCTCTTTCGGGACAAGGGGGAAGCATTAAAATAGGGAAGGGAAGTAAAGGGCTCTGGCGCTATTCAACCATGCTAACCTGGCGTTCTCCCGGCCTCGAGCTGAACGATTTGGGGTACATGAGCGTAGCCGATCAGGTAAAAAATGTGAATGTGGTCTCCTATTTTATCAACCAGCCCAAAGGTATTCTTCGGTCGTTCAATACCTCGTTTACCCAAACCAACTACTGGAATTCAACGTTCGACTATCTTTCATCCCAGTTTACCTATTATGTGTATGGCCAGTTTCTGAACAAGTGGGCGCTGGAAGGCCATATGTGTGAGTTTCCCAATTCTCTCGATACCCGCATTCTTCGGGGTGGATATGCCATGAAAGTTCCATCCAAGGTGCATGGTGACCTTAAACTGATCTCCGATTATTCCCGAAAAGCAGCTTTTACACTCTATGGTTTTACCGAAAAAGGGAGCGAAAAAAGCGAAACCTATTCTACGCTCACATCATCTTTTACCTATCAGCCGTTTAATATCCTGAAGATTTCTCTGAGCGTTACCTTTACATCAAACAAGAATGAGTTGCAGTATGTTGACAGTTATTATAAAAGTTTTTCACTGAAGGAATCCTCAATTTTGGCTCGAATTGATCAGAAAACATTGGGAGCTACGTTTCGGATCGATTACAATATTACTCCCGAACTGTCTCTTCAATATTACGGAAGTCCTTATTTTTCGGTGGGAAGCTATTCTGATTTTAAGCTAATTATAAATCCGTTGGTTGAAAACTATTCCGATCGTTTTGAGGTGCTCAGTCCATCGTTATCGGCTGATAACGTCTATTCGGTGGGCGATTTGTCTTTCAATAACCCTGATTTTAGTTTTGCCCAATTCCGGTCCAACCTCGTTTTTCGGTGGGAATACAAACCGGGTTCCAGGCTTTTCCTTGTATGGGCTAACGAAAAGACTTGTTATCAACCGGTATCCAAAGCCTCTGTTGGAGATGCCTACACCAGTCTGGGCAATGCTTTTTCAAACAACATTTTTATGGTAAAACTCAACTACTGGTTTTCATTATAACTTTTTTCTGTTATTTTTGGCAAAAGCAAAATCAATGAATATGAATAAAATAGGGATTAGATTCCTTTTACTGGTACTGACCTCCTTTGTTTTAGTCAGTTTTACCTCCTGTAACGGGAAAAAAGAAAAGAGTGAGAAAATGTCGTCACAATTTGAAATTAAAAGAGGAACCAATTTGAGTCATTGGTTGTCGCAGGATTTTGGATGGGCACCTAAGTATACCTATATCAACGAAAATGACATCCATTTTATCGATAGTCTGGGGTTCGATCACGTCAGGATTCCCATTGATGAAAAAGAGATGTGGGACGAGAGTGGAAATCCGATTCCGGAGGCGTTCAACCACCTGAATTTGTGTCTCGATTGGTGCGCCAAGTATGATTTGAGGGCCATCGTTGACCTTCACATTGTAAGAGCCCACCATTTTAATGCTGGTAACGAAGGTGGTACCAATACTCTTTGGACCGATTCGCTGGCACAGCAGAATTTTGTTAATCTCTGGATCAAGTTATCGGGCGCGTTGAAGAACCGTCCAACAAACATGGTCGCTTACGAGATCCTGAACGAAGCGGTTGCCCCCGATCACGAAGATTGGAACAAACTCATGAACAAAGCCGTTGCTACGGTAAGGAAACTTGAACCGGAAAGGGTGCTGATTATTGGCGCCAACATGTGGCAGATTGCAGCCAACCTGAAATATCTCCGGCTTCCCGAAGGCGATAAAAACATCATCCTCAGTTTTCATACCTATTCGCCATTGGCTTTTACCCATTACAAAGCCGACTGGAACCAGATGAAATACTATAAAGGAGAATCGCATTATCCCGGGCAGATTATCGGCAACGAAGACTATGCCCGGTATATTGATACCACCAATCAGGGGATGCTCAATGAAACGTCTGATGCCCGTGAGGTGTGGAACAAGGAACGTATGCTTAAGGTCTTTATGGAAGGTGTTGAATATGCAAAATCGAAGAACCTGCCCATCTATTGCGGTGAATTCGGGTGCCTGCCTACGGTTGACCGCAAAGAACGGTTGGCCTTTTATTCCGATCAGATCGATGCATTCGAAGAGAATGGTATTGCCTGGTGTAACTGGGAGTACAAAGGCGACTTCGGGCTCTATTTCTTCGACGCCGAAAAGAGAGTTTCCCTTCAGCCCGATTATGAGCTGATCAAAACCTTGTTGAAATTTAAGAAGTAGAAATTAGGATGATAGAAAACAAAGGCTGCAAAATAAAATGCAGCCTTTGTTTT
>DAOQAB010000030.1:0-11342 GCA_035353695.1 Prolixibacteraceae bacterium | reverse complement strand
TCAGAATGCAACCTTGCTAAGATATACACCCTGTGGAGAAGAGACTTTTACCAGAAAGATTCCTCTTTTCCCGTTGAATTCAATTGGGTTATCGGGGTTGTTCAACTTTTCTTTTAGCATCTGTCTGCCCATCATGTCGTACACCTCAACGGAACAGTTCCTTGGTTCCATGATGTTATTGACCGTAAGAATTCCTTTTTGAACATCGGCGATAATAACAGGTTTGTCGCAAATCCACTCGTTTACTCCGACAGTGTTTTGGAAGGAGAGAAAAATAGTATAGGAGCCATAACCTCCACCCGATATTCTTACCCCATAACTGTCCGCCTCTAGTTCCTGGTAAATCAGTGTGTCTGTTTTACCCATGCCGGCTTCATAGCTTGTTGCAAAAAATCGGTTTCCATCGGCAGAAAAAAGATCCAGATAGCTGTCAAGCGATGGTTCCGGAACAGCCCGAATGGTTAGGGTGCCTTTTGCCGAAGTAGAGAAGGTAAACCAGTCGTAGTAATCGAGAGAACCATTCCCATAGTAGTTAATATGGCCGGTTGTTGATCCATTAATGGTTAGTGGGTTTGCTTGTGCCGGAGTGTCGTCGGGTTCTGTGTCATTACCGTTGGGAATCGCTGTTGCGGTAAACGTGTTTTTCAAGGTGTAGGAACCAAATCCGCCACCGCCTACACGGATGTAATAAGTACCGGCTTTCAGATTTTCATAAATCAGCGAATCGGATACACCAAGCCCCACTTCAACGCTTCCCTGTAAATAACTGTAGCCATTTTGATCATATAAATCGAGATAAGCATCCAGGGTGTTTTGAGGAATCAGCGCAAAAGCGATTTTCCCATCGGAAGGAGTGGTGAACGAATAGTAGTCGTAATAATCGTAGGTGCCATTCCCAAAATAGTATAAGTGGCCGGTGGCCGAACTGTTCATGCTTATTGTTACCGATTGCTCTTGTGTATCGTTGGGCTCGGCATCGTTTCCGTTGGGGATATCCGTTGGGGTAAAGAGGTTGTTCAGGGTGTATGATCCATATCCACCTCCTCCAACACGGATAAAATAGGTGCCGGCTTTCAGGTTTTCAAAGATCAGTGAATCGGTAATTCCCTGGCCGGTTTCATAACTTCCCCGCATATAGCTGTATCCATTTTGATCGTACAGGTCGAGATAGGCATCGAGAGTTGTTCCCGGGACTACGGCAAACGATATCTTCCCGTCGACGATTGTCGTGAAGGAATAATAGTCGTAATAATCCATTGAACCATTCCCCCAAAATTGTAAATGTCCGTTGATTGCCCCATTCAGACCAATGGAAACCGACTCTGCCTGTGTGTCGTTTGGTTCGACATCAGACGAATAGACCGTGGGTGTGAAAACATTGGATAACGTGTACGAATCGGTGCCACTGCCCCCTACGCGGATATAATAAGTGCCGGCTTTTAAATTTTCATAGATGAGATTATCGGTAACGCCAACCCCGGTTTGTGTGCTTGTACGCAAAAAACTGTATCCGTTTTGATCGTACAGATCGAGATAACCGTCAAGAGCGCCACCTGGTACCAGCGTGAACGAAAGTTGCCCGTCGGAAGGAATAGTGACCTGATAATAATCGTAATAATCGTCGTCGTAATTGAGTGTTCCTGAGGTGGAACCATTCACAATAAACACATTCGCTGTTTGCCAGCTATTGTTCGGCTCATTATCCTGTGGGTTTAGTAACCCATCTCTTCCAACTTCCGGTAATTGAAGGTTGGTTACTGCGATATTGCCGGCGAATACGAGCACCGGTAAAATCAGAACTGATAAAAATACGATCCGATTCATCTGCTTGCTTATTAAGTTAAACCATCCTTTTTTCTGCCAATAAAAGTTAAGAATAAATTTGGTTGGTTTAGCTGATGAAGCCAGAAATAGTTGCAGATGGTTTCTGTTAGCTTCAGCAGGCAAAAGAAAATTGAAAGATGTTAATAAAGAAAAGGAATGAGCCTTTTGGTGCGTTTTTTATACTGAATGTATTTTTCTCCAAATTGTTCGATCATAAATTTTTCTTCCACCTGAATACGGTAGCTGTAACCAATGAAAACAGAAATGAACATAGACAGTGCTGCCAGCCAATTTGAAAGTGAGATTGCGAGGCCAACAAAGAGAATAATTTGCCCCAAATATCCCGGATGTCGGATGTATTGGTAAATGCCGGATTCGATCAGTTGATGCCCTTCGACTTTTTGTACTGTGTAACTGAAGTATTGTTTCAGTGTTAGAAGTGACCGGATCCGGATGTATAAACCAAATGCAATCATCAGTATGCCAATAGTAAAGAAGGTGTTCCAGGGGTAAATTCTTCCAATTTTTGTCGATCCAATTGCAAAAGCCAGCGAGTAACCAATGGAAATCATGATCCCCATAACCCAAATACTCCAACGGTCGCTGTGGCTTTGTGTTTTGTTCCGTCGTTTTCGTTTTAACCCCATGAGAAGTTCAAAGAAAGCGTACGCATACGTAAACCCGATAATGAGAATTAGCTTGATGTTCATAATTGCACTGTGAATTTGATCGTTAAAGTTCTGTTTCGATTATGCAATCGAATATAAATCATTTGTGTCAGTTTGCTACGTATTCCACGGATATTTATTTTTCCTTTCTGTTTCTTCCTGCTTTTTCTTTTATTTCATCTTTTGTTGAATTTTTCTGCCAGAAAAACACCTTCGCTTAACAAAAGTGAATTATCCGGTCGTTTTAAACTAAAAAGGGGCGAAATGGTTATTTTTGCAGGACTTCGGTCAAAAAGTACTATTCAGATAAAACTTTTTTTTAAAATATGATTGTGATTCCCCGAAAGATGGGCAATCTGGCGTATTTAATTTTTTTATCATGAGGACGAAAACAGATTTTTTGATTATTGGTTCCGGATTAGCCGGTCTTTCCATGGCAATTAAAGCTGCCGAATACGGTAAAGTGATCATTGCCACTAAAGCGGGTTTGAACGATAGTAATACGGTGTATGCACAGGGCGGAATTGCTGCAGTGATCGATGTGGATGATGACTTCGAAAAACACATCAACGACACACTGGTTGCCGGAGCCGGTATTTGCGACGAAGAAGTGGTACGGAAAGTAGTGACCAATGCTCCGGCATTGATTGATGAACTGATTCGCTGGGGCGCAAAATTTGATAAAACGAAAGATGGTGAGTTCGATTTGGCCCGTGAAGGTGGCCATTCGGAGCACCGGATCCTTCATCATAAAGACAATACAGGCTTTGAAATACAGCGGGCTTTGTCGGAAAAGATTAAAAACAATCCCAACATCACAGTTCTTGAAAATCATTTTTCGGTCGAATTGATTACACAGCACCATCTTGGAAAAATTGTTAAACGCCACCATACCGATACCGAATGTTATGGTGCGTATGTGCTTGATCTGGAAACCGGTAAGGTGAAGACCATTCTTTCCAAATTTACCTGTCTGGCAACGGGCGGCGCTGGTAATCTGTATCTGAATACGACCAACCCGGTAACGGCTACTGGCGACGGGATTGCGATGATGTACCGGGCCAAAGGGATTATCGACAACATGGAGTTTGTTCAGTTTCACCCGACAGCGCTTTATAATCCGGGCGAACATCCCGATTTTCTTATTTCGGAAGCTCTCCGTGGTTTTGGCGCCATTCTGAAGACTGTCGATGGCAAAGAGTTTATGCAGAATTACGACGAGCGGGGTTGTCTTGCTCCACGCGACATTGTGGCCCGTGCCATCGATAACGAAATCAAAACCCGTGGCGACGATTATGTGTTGCTCGATTGTACTCATCTCGATAAGGAGAGTCTGATCGATCACTTCCCCAATATTTATCAGAAATGTCTGAGCTTAAATATTGATATCACCAAGAGGCCAATCCCGGTAATTCCAGCTGCTCACTATCTCTGTGGTGGAATTAAGGTCGATTTGAATGCCCGAACTTCGATACGGAATCTGTATGCTGCCGGCGAAACAACCTGTACCGGACTTCACGGGGCAAACCGCCTGGCATCGAACAGCCTGCTTGAAGCATTGGTTTATGCTGACCTTGCCATCAAAGATGCCGTTCATTTCATTGGAAATGTCGAAATAAACGAGGCCGTCCCTGACTGGAACGATGAAGGCACTTCGCATCCTGAAGAGATGATTCTAATAACCCAAAGTTTGAAGGAAGTACAGCAGATCATGAGTGTGTATGTGGGCATTGTTCGAAGCGAAGTGCGTTTGAAACGGGCTTACGATCGGTTATGGACGATTTACAATGAAACTGAGGCTTTGTACAAGGCTTCCAAATTGTCGAAACCGCTGTGTGAACTCCGGAACCTGATCAACGTGGGTTATCTGGTCATTAAACATGCTTATGCCCGCAAGGAGAGTATTGGCTTACACTACATGTCAAACGAACAATTTTCAAAGAAGAAAAAATAACGTTGAATCTGTTTTTCTGTTTTTGCTGATCCTTTTTGCTCGTTTCAACAGTTTGTTGTATCTGTTTGCTTTGCCGTTTGTAAAGGTTATTTCCTTGTCTTATTTGGTATCCGGTTCAAGATGAATATCCGGCACCTTTTTCAGGTCAGATTCATAATGTCTCGATCCAAGATAAAACAGCAAGGATGCAACCACTAAAATTCCTGGCAAAATGGAAAGTGCCGTTGAAATATCAGAATGATCATAAATTTTCCCAATGACAATAGGCGCCATGGATGCACCCAGCAGGTTTTGAATAACTACAGCAATGGCATACGACATGGCTCTCAGCCCAGCATGAATTACATCTTGCGTAACAGCCGAAGCGGCAGAAACAAACATGGTTACCATAACCCCCATACACAAAAACAGAACGTATTGAATTGTTCCTTTGAAGAGGAAAAGAGCACTGAAAAGAAAGATTGCAGCAATAAACGTTGAGAATGTGGGGAATAGAAGCCTTGCCCGGACATTGGTTTTTCTCCACCGGTCGGCCAGATATCCGCCAACGGGAGCCCCTACAATGGCTAACCCCATTACAGAGCTTGCCAGCATTCCTGCTTTACCCGGAACCAACCCTCGTGTTACTTCAAAATAGGTCGACAGCCATGTAATCAGAGAAGTGGTTACAAACACAACCGCAGCCATTCCAAAATAGGTGAAAATAAGTGATGGCTTGGTAATGAATTGATTGAATATCTCTTTGATTCCCATTTTGACTTTGTGGTTGGCTGTGTCGGAATAGGACAAATCAATCGTCTTATAATCTTTAATAAACAGGAAAGCAACCGCAACAATTAATCCTGGCAGGGCAACAAGGCCGAAAGCATGACGCCATCCCCAGTGGGTAGCAATAATTCCACCTAAAAAGATTCCAATAGCGGTGCCCATAGGGATGGATGCATTCCAGAGCCCCATCATTCGCGCTCGTTTATGCTGAGGGTACATGCCCGAGATCATTGCTGTACCCCCGGGAGCATATCCGGCTTCTCCAACGCCAATCAACATCCGGGTAAAAAACAGTTGCATAAAGTTGCCGGTTAAAGCACAAAGAGCCGTTGCAATACTCCAGAGAATGGCCATGATCCCGATGGTTTTGCTTCGGCTCCAGCGGTCAACCAAAATAGAAACCGGCAACGTAAGTAATACAATAGACCAATATACCGCTGACACTAACAACCCGCTTTTGGTGTGTGTTATCCCCAAATCGCGTTCAATCATTGTAAACATCGATGTGACTACAACCCGGTCGATGTAGTCAAACATGTAAAGAAGGAATAATAAAATGAAAACGCCTGTTGTATAGCGTTTTGAGAAAAGATACCCTTCCTGGTTGTTTGTTTTATTCATCGTATCTGCCTTTATAGTATTTCAACCCTTCCCTAAAAATTTCCCAAAATTACCGGGATAAATGAAGGCCTTTGTGGAGAAAGTGCTGTTGGGCTCTTTCTCATTTTTCTCTTCTGGTTTTCTCCTTTTGCGATTCTGATGCCAGAAGTTGATTCAAAAGTAATATATTGTCGAAAAAATCAAACAACAGAACCGATTTCATTTTTGCCATTTTTGCAGGGCAAAGCAATTAATGGTTATTTAACTTCGTTTATGGTTAATCGACGAAGAGGGGTGAAAAAGAATCATTTTTTTGGAGTTCTGTTAATTGTTAATAAGTCGGTTTTTCAAGAAATTTCTATCTAGCTAATTAGTTGTGAATGCTTGTGCCTTTGAAGGAGAGAATGTTTTTCCTTTTTTCCCTTAATCAGGAAACTAAAAAGAATCAGTGCGATTCCGGTAATCATCATACAGATCCATATCCAAAGGACCGAGTCGGATTGCGAAAGGTTCATCATTATGTAAATCAGACCAAAAACCAGAATAAAAGCACCTAAGAGTAGCATGATCTGACTAACAATTCCGTTCATCTTAGCACGTTGTTGGTTTATTTTGTGCTGGGCTTCTGAAAATCTTCGTGGTTCCATTTCCAATTGTTTTTATTGCGTTTGTTGACTCGTTAAATTTAAGGAAAATAATTATCGAAGCATATAGGCCAGGGTAATTCCGATGAAATTTCCAACCGTGTAACCAATGATTCCAATGGTGATTCCCGATAGGATGATCTCTTTGTTTTTTAATGAATTGGCAACAGTTGGAACAAAAGGTGCTGAAAAGATAAAAGCCGTTGAGGTGATGATGGTTGTATCTGTATCAATTTTAAAGATTTTGGAAAAGAGGATTTGAAGCAGCAAGGATCCGATAATAACCACCACAATATAACCTGCAAGGTAGAGCGAATGGGTATTGAACATCCGGAAATCGGCCATAGAACCCACCACAATGCAAAAAACAACAATCAGGTACATGCCCGATTGAAAAGTTTTCTGGATTTTATTGATGGATGGAACCAATGAGCACAGAATGGAAATTGTTGTAATTGTTAAGATAATTCCAGCTAATTGGTAATCGGCAGGAAAGAGGGGTTTTAACAACATAGCCATGCCGACAATGGCGGCAGAGAGCAGAATGGCCAGCAATAGCTTTGGTAAAACGGTTTTTTTGAAAATACCCACATACGCATCCCATCCGTCAAAATCATCCACTTCGTTACTCAATTGGACTTCTTCTTTTGCCGGTTTGAAAGGAACCAGAATTCTGCCGATTAGTGGTTGCGCTTTGGTTATCAAAAAGAAGAAATAGAACATGCAAATAATAATGTCGTAAGCATTCACAAGGATGAACGTAGCCGGATCGCCGTTGAGGGCTTTCATAATGGCAGCCATATTGGCGGTTCCACCAATGTACACACCAATCATTAAACCAGCGACTTGCCAGTTGTTGGGAATCACATTTTTGAAGAGATAGTATCCAATAATTGTAACTACGACCACCGAAATAATTCCGAAGATGACAGCCATCCCGGTTTTAAGCGCTAGCCTTGACCATTGTTTCAGATTGATGGAAAAGAGTAAAAGGGGCAGGGCCAGGGCAATGGTTACCGAGGTAAAATTATCCTGCAGGGGTTTTAATTCTGGGGTAATAATTCCAATGTTACCCAGTATAATTCCCAAAAAATAAGCAAGGGCTACGGTCCCAAATTTGTTCAGGAAATTTGATTTTTTACAGGCGTATAAAAGTCCAACTGGTCCAAAAATGTAAATCAGTGATACAAGTATAAAATTCATAATTTGAGTTTTTAACGCAACTACGAAGTAAAAAGAAAAAAGAGAACAGGCAAAGCAAAAAATGTTTTGCATATTATTTATTGAATTGATCTAGTCGTTTTTGTTTGATTATTAATTGGTTGTTTTTTTTCTAAGAATTGAATAATGAAACCTGTTGGTCAAAATAGGTCATATTTTTTAGGTTTTCTTTGATGGGATCTCTATATTTAACACATAATCGATATGCATTTTGCTGGTCGGTTAATAAATTTATAATATATTGGAAATGAGAATTAAAGGCGAAATATTGTTTTTAACGGTCTTCGTAATCTGTGGATGTCGTTTGTCTGCTCAGGAAGTGGTACCAGCATCAGGTGGT
Source organism: Prolixibacteraceae bacterium (assembly GCA_035353695.1). GTDB lineage: Bacteria > Bacteroidota > Bacteroidia > Bacteroidales > Prolixibacteraceae > CAYMTR01. The sequence goes on along the minus strand of DAOQAB010000030.1, from coordinate 3,323 downwards.
AATGCTTCAGGGAATGGTGGATCAGCCAGTTATTCAGTTGGTCAGGTTGTTTACACCACAATTACCGGATCTGAAGGTTTAGTTGCCCAAGGAGTACAACAGGCGTATGAAATAGAGGATGTTACAAGTATTCATGGCATTTCAGGAGTTAGTTTGTCTTGTTCGGTATATCCGAATCCAACGACCAACTTTCTTGTACTAAATGTCCAAGAAGCAGCAACCGACAATCTTTCGTATGTTGTATGCGATCTGAATGGAAAAACCCTTGAAAATAAACCATTACAGGGAAGCACTACAACCATTAACATGGGAACACTGGTTTCGGGCACTTACTTTGTAAAATTGGTTCAGAAGGTAAAATCAGTTTCGACGGATGTAAAAACATTTAAGGTGGTAAAGAAATAGAAATCATTTCTCCCGATTCGGATTTGTTGACAGAGAATTTCTTGCTTTTTTTTTATAGATTTTCTTGAACAGGATAACTTTTTGTTCTGTTATTTTTACCAAAATGACAAGATATTATGTTTAAACTTTTCCGTAATATTGATAAAAAGAGCTATCGTCCTAAATTTGGAGGGTTAGAAATCCTGAAATTTATTGGTCCAGGTCTGCTGGTTACCGTGGGTTTTATCGATCCCGGGAATTGGGCTTCTAATTTAGCTGCTGGTGCCAATTATGGTTATGCGTTGTTGTGGATGGTCACCCTTTCGACAATCATGCTGATCATTTTGCAGCATAATGTGGCACACCTGGGTATTGCCACTGGTCTTTGTCTTTCGGAAGCTACGGCAATTTACCTGAAACCGGGTTACTCTAAATTCTTGTTGGTTTCTGCCATGCTGGCTTCGGTTTCCACATCACTGGCCGAAATATTGGGGGGAGCAATAGCTCTTCAGATGCTTTTTCATATTCCATTGAGGGCCGGTGCCGTGTTGGTAACAATCTTTGTTTTCATTATGCTGTTTACCAACTCCTACAAGGTAATTGAAAAATGGATTATTGCTTTTGTTTCGATCATCGGCTTGTCATTTCTTTATGAGCTGACGCTGGTTAATATTGACTGGAACAGTGCGGTTGCCGGTTGGGTTACTCCTTCGTTTCCTGCTGGTTCAATGGTTGTAATTATGAGTGTTCTGGGTGCAGTTGTGATGCCCCACAATCTTTTTTTACACTCCGAAATTATTCAGAGCCGTCAGTGGAACCTTCAGGAAGAGAAGGTGATCAAAAAACAACTGAAGTATGAATTTTTCGATACACTCTTTTCCATGCTGATTGGATGGGCCATCAACAGTGCCATGATTCTTTTGGCTGCTTCAACCTTTTTCAAAAACGACATTCGCGTAACCGAACTTCAGCAGTCGCAACAATTGCTCTTGCCTTTACTGGGAAATAACGCATCGGTTGTTTTTGCCGTCGCTCTTTTGTTTGCAGGAATTTCCTCGACCATTACTTCCGGAATGGCGGCTGGTACCATCTTTGCTGGGATGTACAAGGAACCCTACGATATCAAAGATAATCATTCTCGCACAGGAGTTTTTATTTCGTTATTACTGGCTTTAATCGTGATATTTTTGATTTCTAACCCATTTAAAGGGTTAATAATCTCACAAATGGCACTAAGTATCCAACTTCCTTTTACGATCTTTTTACAGGTTTATCTCACCTCGTCGGAGAAGGTGATGGGAAAGTATAAGAATTCATCCCTGTCAAAGATGGTTCTTTATACGCTGGGTGTTATTGTTTCGGTATTGAATATTGCCTTGCTGGTGAGTGTAATCTTTTGAGGAATAATTATCTGTTGAAAATCAAAAATAAAGTGTACCTTGCACCAAATTTTAGATTTGAGAATTTGCGCTTTAATTCACTAATTCCTTTTGCGCGATTAGTTCGTCACAGCTCTCTTTTTTAAATCCCTTTTTATAAACAATTAAATTAAATGCAAATGAATATTTATGTCGGGAACCTTGATTTTAAGGTAGATGGAAATGACCTGAAAGGAATTTTTGAAGAGTATGGAGTTGTTTCTGCATCATCCATTGTTACGGATAAGTTTAGCGGGAGGAGTAAAGGTTTTGGGTTTGTAACCATGGAGAACCAAAATGAAGCCCTTCGGGCTATTGGAGAATTAAACGGAGCCATTCTGGAAGAACGCAAAATGGTTGTTAATGAGGCCAGGCCTAAGAAGACTAGTTATTAAACGGGTTTTTTTATAATCCATCCCTTCAGTTGAAGTAGGGATGGTGTTTTTTCTTTCTGATTCAATCAGATTGAATGGGATTTTTCACAACACTTTATGTGCAGACTTTGTTTTTATGTTTCAATAAGCCATTCTGTAAAATAAAGATAGTAAGTAGTATATCGTTTGAATTAAAATTAATTATGGGTCGTTCACAGGAAACTTATAACAAAAAAGAAGTAAAGAATAAGAAAGATAAAAAACGTAAGGAGAAAGAGGAGAAACGTCTGGCAAGGCGGGATGCTCCGAAAATGAATAGTTTTGACGATATGATAGCTTATGTCGATGAAAATGGAATGATTTCGTCAACACCTCCGGATGAATCAAAAAAGATGAAAATTGAGCTTCAGAATATTGAAATAAGTGTTCCGAAGTCTGAGAATATTCCTGTCGATCTAACTCGGAAGGGAAAAGTTTCTTATTACAATTCTTCAAAAGGATATGGCTTTATACGAGATTCAGATACTCATGAAAGTATTTTTGTTTTTGTAAAAAATGCCTTGGATCCGATTGAAGAAGGAAATCTGGTCTCTTACGAGATGGGGAAAGGCCCTAAGGGCCCTATTGCAATGAACGTTAAATTGATACGATAAATAGTAAAACGAGGATGCCAGTTTTGACAGCCTCGTTTTGTTTTGTGAATAGATTGATGTTCTTCGACAATTAGTCTTCTTTATCCAGTTTTTTTCTCAAGAGGAAAGCTGCAATGAGTGCAAGGCCTCCAAAGAAGAGGATTGAAGAAAAATAGGCAGCTACATCCGAAGTAATATCTGCTTCGTCGAGCGCTCCGGCCACAAATATTCCAATGGCGATTCCTACCAGAAATAATCCGTATTTAAATGTATTATAGTGTCCCCATTTTTGTCGTTTAAACAAGGTTGGGTCTGCCCCTTTTTCAATCATTGTCATTTTCTCTTTGTGATGAGCTGTAACGATGATATAGACAATTCCGAAAACTACTCCGAAAAAGACTATTGGTACTAAAATGTCTTCCATAGCTATCCGTTTTTAATGTTAAACTTTGCACTTTGACGCCATAGCTTTATTTCGGTTACAGAAAATTTCGATTTTTTATTTTGGCAAATCA
>DAOQAB010000029.1:18652-35559 GCA_035353695.1 Prolixibacteraceae bacterium | reverse complement strand
ATCGAGATTCGATTTAAGATTTTGGCGTAATTCTGAATAATTTACTGCTTTCATAATTATAGTACCATATTTAGTACAAAAATAAGTACTTTTTTGCAACTTTTGTTATTCAATCATTTTTATTGCTTCATCCTGGCTTTCTCTATCAATCTTGTAATAACGTTTAAAATCACACGGATTGAATGGGTATAACCATTTACCAGCCCCAAAAAAGAAAACACAGCAATCCCAGGATGCTGTATCTGCAACGTTGATTCTCCGGTCAGCTCCCGAGAGCTACGGTTGTTTAGGCGAACAAACAATCGCCCCGCTAAAAAAGTATTTTACGTTAAAAGATAGAATTCAATCCATTCCAATTTCATTAACTTTTATCACTTAAAACGCCTGTGATCCTTGCTTCCTACATTGAAGAAAGCCATCTGTTCGTTTAGTTTCGTTGCAAACGAATTAAGGATTTCGGCGGTTTGAGCCAACTCTTCAATCGAAGAAGCGGTTTCCTGAATGGTACTGTTCAACTCTTCGAGAGCCGTATTGATCTGAACAGCCCCCGTACTTTGTTCTTCCGACGCCATGGCAATGTTATTGATCGAAGTGAAAGTATCCTGCACCTGTACCGACGTCTTGGAGAAAATCATCTCAGTATCGTCGGCAGCCTTAACACTCTGTGCCGACAATTGCTGGATTTCGGCTGCTGCCAGTTTACTTTTTTCGGCCAGTTTCCGCACCTCGGATGCAACCACCGAAAAACCTCTTCCCTGCTCGCCAGCCCTTGCTGCTTCAACAGCCGCATTCAGCGAAAGAATATTGGTTTGGAACGCAATATCGTTGATGATACCAATCCGGTGGGCAATGACATTCACGGCCTCTTTGTTGGCCTGTGTCGTTCCCTGCATTCTTAGGAGCTGACTCTTGATCTCGCCCGTGTTTCCATCGGTTTTTCTCACATTGTCGGCATTTTGCCTGATGTTGGCAATAATTTGTTCCATGGAAGAAAAAATCTCTTCAATGGATGCTGCCTGTTCGCTTACCGTCTGCGAAAGCAACTGGGAACTCTGGTTCACTTCATTGCTCGAGCTCTTCAGATCGGAAGAGACCATTTTAATCTCATTGATAATATCTTTCAATTTATCAGCAAGCTGTATCACCGATTTGTTTATCGAAACAATTTCGTTATTGCCCGAAAGGTCAAGATCACTAAAGCTAACGCTCAAATCGCCCTGCGATATTTGATCAACCTTTTCAGAAAGCTTTGTTAGTGGCGTTTTAATTGCACGAAGAATCAAATAAAAGGTGGTAAATATAAAGACAAAACAAAATGGGATAGCCCACCAAACATGAACAAACCCTTTGTCGGCCACAAAAAAAGCCGCCCAGGGCATGCTTTCAAATATTAACAACATGATAATTCCCAGCTTAAAAACAATGGTGTTTTTAAACAGTACTTTCATCAATAAATAATAGGGGGGGATAATTGCCAATAAAACCAGTGCAAAAATGATTGTCCTATCCATTGTAATTTATATTAATTATTCATTTTCTGTAGATTAAAACAGGTGAGCCTAACAGCGTTCACACTGTTAGGCTCTGAAAGGTAAAACCGATATTATTTTCTCTTCCAATTCATTATAAAATTCAGCAAGATGGTACCGATTATATACACCATCTGAAAATGGCCGATGAAATTGACCAGTTAGCCCCCTGATCGCCAAAAGCGACAAGATCACCTTTTTTGATTTTGCCCTTTGCCACTGCATCAGCCAGTGATACCGGGATACTGGCACATTTCATGCAGGAATAATCCCATATCGTGTCATGAACTTTCGTATAGTCAACACCCACTTTATTGGCCCAGATCACATTCAACGCATAAAACTGTTGTCCAAAGACATAGCAATCGACCTCATCCGGAGATTTGGAAAGAATCTGAAGGCTCTCTTTCACTGAGAACGGAATATAAACTTCCAGTGCCGGTATATCCCGTTCAAAGCTACCAGGAGCAACATACAGATAGGGGCGGATATCCCATTCTTTATTTGAATAATTGGGGAAACCTCCACTAACTCTCACTCCGGCTGCCGACACACACTCTTTCGACATCAGATGGAACGACAACAACCCGTCGCCTTCATCGACCTGCTGCAAAACAACAGCCCCAGCTCCATCGCCCATAAACAAAGCCTCGCTGGTACTGCAATCCATACTTTCCACAATGGTTTCACCGGTTACCACAAGCACCTTTTTATAAAAGCCACTCGCAATATACGAAGCGCCGGTAATCACCGAAGGAAGCCAACCATTGAACCCACAATCGATATTAAACGAATTGGCATTCTCTGCCCCTATTTCGGATTGCACATAATTGGCCATCGGCGGTTCCAGGCGAGCCAAATCTTTACAACTGGAGGTAAAAAGCACCAAATCGATGGTCTTCGGATCGATATGATAATCATCAAGCGCCTTCCTTGCTGCTTTTACGGCCATTTCCATGGCGGTCTCATTTTCGGCAACTCTTCGTTTGTTGTCATCAAAATGTGGGTCAGTACCAAAAAAAGCAGCTTCCTGTGGGGATAAATGAACATTGACAAATTCGGAATTCCCAACAATTTTAGGTGGCACATACATTCCGATGGCTACAATACCAACGGGAACCGAAGGCTTTACTGCATTGCTTCCCGACAATCTGGGATTAATTTCTGCTGAACTCATTTGAAAATTCTTTAGTGGTTTGACTTAAGGTTTTTAAAACATTATTTATTAATTGACTACTTAGCTCCATAACCAGGCTGATGTGGTTTTCACCTGCACCGGATGAAGCAAAAATTACTTTGTCGTTCTCTTTTACCAATCCCAGTTCAATACTTTCGAGCAGGTTTACCGCAGCAGAACAGGTGGCAATATTTCCATACTTCTTAAAAGACTGGTAAAATCTCTCCGGCGAAACTCCAATCGATTCCCTCCAAACATCGCCAGCCCAAACGACCGGCTGATGGGTCAGCAAGAAATCGATATCAGAGACTGAAAGCCCGGCTTTTTCGAGACTTTTATCAACCACATACTTCAAATCGATGGCCGCATTTTGCGCAATCTCTTTATTTGCCGCCGGATTGAAGAAGGTTACAAATGTTTGGGAATAATCGGGGCCTGAATCGATCCGCTTCAAGAGCAACGGGGTCCTCCGCTGATAAATGATCCCATCGTGCCTGCTTCCATGGCTAGTTGAATGAGAAGCAAGAAAACCTTTCCCATCCACCGGCGTTGAAATGATCGCCGCAACGGAAGCATCGCCCGTATCTACGCTAAAGTGCGTAGAACGATCGATCACATGTGAATCGATAAAACTCGATATGATCAGGATATTTTTCTTCACTCCGGAAGAAATCAGCGAACAGGCAATTTCTGTCATGGTAACGAATGAGGAACAACAGGTATCAACCCCATAGGCTCCAGCATTTCTTAGTTTCAGCTTGTGCTGAATCAACGAGGCATTTTCAGGCAGTGGCCGATCGGGCACCTGAGAATGCGAAATGACCAGATCGATCGAATCGGGGTCGATGCCAGCACAACAGATCGCCATTGCACCGGCCAGGGTCTCCGCATCGGATGGTAACATCGGATGGGGATAAATAGAACTACGGACAGAATCAGGATCCAGGGGCACTCTTCTCCTCTCCTCTGCACCCTGAAATGGATCTTTTTGCTTTTTTTCTGATAAACTCTTCACCCAGGCATCATACCAGGGCTTACTAATCCATCCGTCCTCATTTGTTTCAACACTCCCCGGCAACACACCCTCATCCTCAATGAAACGGATATACTCCTCCGGAAGCAATGTATGGCTCCTTAAAAAAGATACCAACTTTTTCGCAAAGGAAACGGATAGTTTTTTTGCAGGTAAATAAGCAGAAATTGAAACAAAACCAGCTTTTGATAAGGTTTCTCTCATAAAATCATGAATTAAATTAATAAAATACCATCTTGGATAAAATATCTATCCAATTAACCCATGATACATCCATCTGTTATTCACAAATACATGTATTTACCCTTAACAAAAGTATTTCCACACAAATAAAACCAATTCACGATAGCGATCCATTCCGATTCCCAACAAACGTTGAATGGATCCCCTGCAAAATCACAGGTAGGTTTCCAAAAAAATGAAAGCATTAAACCATGTATAAACAGTTATCGTACCAACCCAACCTCTTCCCCAAGAAAAGCAACAATATGAGTCATTTATAATAACATACCTAGTAACAATATCACCTGCCAGGATATAACCATCTTCGATCGGTAATCATAAATTTTTTTGATGCAAAGCCAGCCCCAAAAATCAATGGTCCTACAACAAATTGGTGGTTACCGTTAAAAAAAGTAATACTCAATTCAATCAAAAACAATAAATTCCTTCAGGAATATTAATGCCATCATTTTTCCAAAGAACATAAATGTGATTTAATTAAATAGCTTAACAATCAGCCATAAATTCCGCTATACCGACAATCAAAAATCACGCATAAAGGAATTTGCTCACTTAATCATAGTTTAACATAGGTGCAATTTATGAAAAATTTAATTCAGAAGTATATAAAAACCTATTTTTTTTTGAACAGAGTGATTATAAAAAGCCAAGAATATAATGGATGGGATAAAACTATTTGAGAAGCAAATAACTAGAAATTCATAGAGCATAAAAACCGATCGAAATCTGATTCTCATACATACAAAGCAAAAAAAACACATCATCCGCAGGGAAAAGGGATGATGTGTTTCTATGGATAGACGACTATCGAAATTTGTAAATGCAGGTATGCCGGTAAGTCTGTTCGGGGAGTAATTCAGTACTTGGAAATTGCTTCTGGTTTGGGGAATCGGGGAAGCATTGCGTTTCGAGACAAATCGCGGCACGCTGGTAATACGGTTTCCTGCTTTTCCCTATTTCGGTTCCATTCATCCAGTTCCCGGAATAAAATTGCACTCCGGGTTGATCGGTATAGACATCCATCTGAATCGAGGAGGAAGGAGAAACGAGGGTAGCTGCCAACGCCAGTTCTCCTGCTTTCTTATTGATTACATAGTTATGATCGTACCCATTTCCCAGTTTTAATGCTTCAAAATCGGCTTCAATACGCTCGCCCACAACGGTTGGCTTTCTGAAATCAAGTGGAGTTCCTTCAACCGGGGCTACGAAACCCAACGGAATTAAATCAACATTGGTTGGTGTATAACCATCGGCATTAATGGTCAGGATATGATCCAATGCGGTATCACTTCCTTCACCGTTCAAATTAAAATAGGTATGGTTCGTCAGGTTACACACCGTTTTTTTATCGGTCTGAGCATAATACTCAATTTTCAATTCATTTTCATCGGTCAGTTGATAAACCACTTTAACCGATAATTTACCGGGAAAACCCTCTTCCATATCGTTGGCCACATAGGTAAGCTCAAGGGTGCAATCATCTACCTGACAGGCATCCCAAACAACCGCATGAAAACCTTTTACACCACCATGCAGGTTATTCGGCCCATTATTAGCCGCTAATGGATATTGAACCCCATCGAGTTCAAATTTGGCATTCGCGATACGATTACCATACCGGCCTATCGTCGCACCAAAATAGATCTCACCCGACTTCAAATAATCGTCAATAGAGGGATAACCCGTACAGACATCAACCCAATGGCCATTCTTATCAGGGACTAATAACGAGACCACTTTCCCGCCATAATTGGTCACCGAGAGTTCCATCCCGTTCTTGTTGGTCAATGTCCACAACGAAACCGTCTTTCCGTCGATCTCTTTTTCAAAAGCCTTTTTTGAAAGGCCCGCTTTATTTTCTGTTTGTTCCGAGGAACAAGCGCAAGCAAATAATATAAATGTAGCCACTATTTTAAAATTTTAAGATTCACAAAAAATAGATCTGTTTTTAATATTTTCTAAAAATGAAACAATAATTGCAATTAAACAAACAATATTCATCGAAAATAGAACGATCTTACGTCTAGTTTTTCGAAATAGTCTCTGATTTTTCGGGATCAAATTATCGCTTGGTTTTTTATCGCGACCAGATTATTGTATATTTGAAAGGTAAACGTATTCGAAAACAGCTATAACGAGTGCTCATGTTTGGAATTTCGGATTTAAGCTCTATCCCGGTACGGACTGAACCGGCAGAAAAAAGTGAAATGTGCACCCAGATTCTTCTGGGAGAGCACTTTACCATCCTGGAAGAAGAGAAAAAATGGTGCAAAATAAAACTCTTTCACGACGGATATGAAGGTTGGATCGACCGAAAAATGGTTACTCCAATTACGCAGCGTGAATTCAATTTCTTATCACAAAAACCGCAACCAGTATCGAGCGATATTTTCAACATTGTTCAACAAATGAACCACTACCGCAATTTTCTCATTGTATCGGGCAGTACCCTACCCCATTACAAGCCCAAAAGCTCAACATTCAAAATTGCCAATGTAGAATACAAAATCGAAGGGAATTCGGTAAACGACTATAAAACAAACGATATCCGCAATAAAATAATTAATGCGGCACTGAAATACTTCAACGCACCTTACCTTTGGGGAGGCCGTACCCCTCTGGGCATCGACTGTTCCGGACTAACCCAGATTGTCTATAAAATCGCCGGGATCCCGATTCCCAGGGACGCCGCACAACAGGCAACCCTTGGCAATCATTTTTCGTTTGTTGAAGAAGCCTTGCCGGGTGATCTGGCCTTTTTCGACAACGAATTGGGTGAAATTATCCATGTGGGCATCATCTGGGATAAAAACAAAATCATCCACTCCTCTGGGAAAGTCCGGATCGATAACATCGACCACGAAGGGATCTACAATATCGAAACCCATCGTTATACCCACACCCTTCGACTGATGAAACGGATTGTCCCACAGGATGCCTGATCGGTTATTTAAATTAAAACACAAAAAGAAATGGGATATACGTATGAATATCCGCGCCCGGCAGTCACAACCGACGCCCTGGTCCTTGCCACACACGAAGGGATTGAACACATCCTGCTAATTCAACGGAAATACGAGCCATACAAAGATTACTGGGCATTGCCCGGAGGGTTTGTCGATATGGATGAAGAGTTGGAAACGGCCTGTTCCCGCGAACTGGAAGAAGAGACTGGCCTGTCGGGAGTTCTTCTGAAACAATTTGGCACCTTTGGAGCCGTAGACCGTGATCCCCGGGGAAGAACGATTTCGGTCGTTTATTATGCAATAACCGATAAGCTGATAAAAGTAAAGGGCAGCGATGACGCTGCCCTTGCATTATGGTTCCCTATAAATAACCTTCCTCGCTTAGCTTTCGATCACCAACTTATTATTGAAAGTTTCTCGAAAAATTGGCAACCGAAGATTAAAACCGGTATTCAACACCAAGGTTTACCGTAAATCTTCTCATATCATGTTTGTTGAACGTGAAGATCCACCGGTCAACATCGTCAACATAATCGTTCTGAAAAACAAATGGTTTGAAAAAGTAGGTGTATTGTGGATTTAACGTAATGGCCCATTGAGGAGTCACGTTATATTTGAAAAGCAAACCACCCACAGCACCAGATCTACTTTTATTAAAATCCTCACCACTAGGATTCACATGGTCGTCGTCCGTTTCAGTACCAGCAAGGGTATATGTTCTTTCATATTTTCCCATCTGGAACTCAAAATTAAACCCGAGGGCAGCAAACATTTCCAATTTATCCTTACCTAACGAAGCGAAACGAAGGTTAACCTGTGGGCTCAGATCGAAATTGCTAATGGCAACCTTGGATAGGTTAATTCGGCTATCTCCACCGGTTGTGGTAACCGTAAGATCGGGATTATAGTAACGGGTAAAGCCCAGATTGGCGTAATGAAGCCCGGTTTTTACACGCAACCAATCAAAAATGGTCACCACCCCATCGACACCAAAATTATAATCGGGACTCTTATCCTGATTGGTATAGGGCATTTTATAAAATTGATTGGATGATTTATCGTATCCCATTGATGCACCCAAGGAGTATTTTACCTGTGAACGTCCTAAAAATGCAGTCGACATAAGGAATGCCACAAGAACAAATTTGATCATCAGACCATAAGCAGAGTTTTTCAGACCACGAGAAATTTGAATATCCATAATTATTGTATTTGGTATTATTTTACAAATAAACGACAAAATCTTATTTAGGCAAAATGTTAAATTATTAAATCAAAAATTTCCTTTTTCGGTAATTTATCCGTTGTCCTGATCAACGAAACACCTATTTTTTTTATACAAAGTTGTCAAATATTGTCATGACTATACGTAACCGAAAATATAAAAAAACATAATTTTTGTTTACAAATCTTACAAACTCAACATCCAATCACAATCAAACCAACGATTTGAAAGAAGTAAAAAATGCTTCTATTTTAATTCAGTTTCCGTTTAATAAACCAAAAGTCCTGGAACGAGAAGGCAACAGTAAGTTTTGAATAACGTTCCCTGATCAAGCCCATTTTGGTGGTACCCCTTTCTCCGGTTTCAAAAGTACAATTGATCATCGAGGCCGATTTTTGTATGGGGAATCCCACTCCAATCGACATTCTCCAGTCATCAACGTCGTATCCCTTCGTTTGAATATACCCAGTATCGTAATGGTATCCAAACCGATAGGAGCATCTCTTCAGATAACTCAATTTATTTTGGGGCAATATTTCAAAACCAACCGAATAACAGGTCTGGTCAATATAGGACTTGCTGGAATTCGCCTGATTCCAGTTAGACCTCTCGATATCAGCCGACAACATATACTTCCCTTTCATGGTGAAACCCAACCCCACCCCATAATTGATGGGAACAAAAAGCGAGGTTGCAATATCGTCATTGTAGTACATTGGATCAATTGTTGTTGTACTATATTGTTGTTGAATTAGAAGTTCTGTTTTACCCCAAAATCGTTGACCCGGTGAAAAATAGCCACCCAAAACAAACCCCGTACCATGATCATCAATTTTGGCCATATACTGAAACGCTAATTTTGCAGATACACTCCGGTATCGTGTGTTGGTCAAACAATATGTCGGATTTTCGCTTTCAGCCATGGTAACCGTTTTTCGCGACTCTGTTAACGGGCCATAATAATAGCCCAATTCCGTACCCAGCGAAAAGTTTTTTGAAAGCTTAAACCCAAATGAACCAAAAAATTTCATTAATCCACCGGAACCAACCCAATCGGTAACCATAAAACTATTCTCGCCTTCCAGCGATTTTACCGTCCTCAATCGATATCCAATATCGGAATAAGGCATAAACCCAAAACTCCCCATGACATGTCGTGAAAACCGATGGCCAAAAGCCAGATGGGTAAAACCCCCATTCCAATACTTCTCGCTATAATCAACCGATTCCGAATTGATCCTTTTAATGTTCACTCCAGTCTCAAAAAGAAAATTCAGGGAATCAATCGCCGTAAGTGACGCCGGATTCTTCAAGTTCAACAAATAAGGATCCCGGATTCCTAAGCCACTGCTCCCTAATGCCAGATTCCTTCCATAAGCAATACTAGACAAATCGCCAACCCCAAATTTAGAGTATGGAGAAGAGGTATTTTGCCCAATAGCCACAGAGGGAAAAACTGTCAAAATTGCAAGAATTATAGCGATATAATTGATTCTATTCATCTTCGATCAAAAAACTAGACATGTATATTTTTAACTTCATCTGGTTGTTATTATTCAAATGATCGCCAATCAATAACTGGTTCACGTTTGAATGAACAGAGGTTTGTGGTAGTACAAGTTGTAAACTATACTTCGGATCCGCAGTCGACATATATTCATCCCGGATAAAACGGGTAATATCGAATGAATAATAGCTCTCATTTTTGAAGGTCTCATTATAATTCAATTGGGCGGTTGCGATATCCGAAGAAGAGACATAGCTCAGCATCCCGTAGGTATCGTTGTCTTCATTAACCAGATACATCTGAAGAGAAGAGGGCAAATCGGATTTCTTTGAGAATGATCCTTCGATCGGTTCAAAAATCAATAATGCCTTGATGATGGAACCGGTCGTTCCCAGCGAATACAAATAATCAATATTGGGGATTTCGATCTTGGTACGTAATTCAATTCCGGCCTGTAGAATGGAAACATTGCCTGTTTTTCGCGAGGAGAGTTCACTCTCGCCTGGTTGAATATCTTTAAAAGCCGATTTACTATAATCATTAACCATATAGTTCGACAGGTAACATCGTGAATCGGAACTACCAGCCTTATAATAGCTACCCGTATAATCTTTAAAATTCTCAAGGGAATAATCAAAGTGCAGATCGTCATCCGGAGTGTTATCGTGATAATAGACCCTTATTTTTGGGGTAACCGTTGAGTCAACAGCAGAACTAAAACCTACAACCACCGAATTTTTATCGTTCGAAGGTTTGATCACAAAACCTTTGTATTGATGGGTAAATAAATCTTTATCATCCAGTATGGTATCCTCATTCAACACATAGTCAAACAATTTCTTCCCGAGCACATCGTCAGGAATCCGGATCACGACAGAATCGGGTTCATTTTTAAATTCATCGTGCCGATCGACACTCAAATCGACATGGAAAGTCGCCAAAGGAGCTGTTTCGCAGCTAAAGTTGGTAATATTATAAATGTAATCGTCGTCTTCGTTGACAGCCATCTCCTCGGTAAGCTGATGAATCGCCAAATCGCATACTTGCGTTGTATCTCCAAAATGATAACCGTCGAGATATAAGATGAAACAGGCTGAATCGTAAACGGTACTCTCGTTCGTAATTTCAAAACTCGCTGTGGGATCTAGCCTGAAATACGATTCACAATAAGTAATTACCCCAATTTGATTTTGAAACCTTCCGGCCATCAACCTTTCCGAACGGGAACTATAAATTGAATCGGTCAAGGTAGTATAACAGTTCACACTCATGGTATCGACCATGATGATCCGGGTTGGGTCATCTATAAAATCAGCTCCGAGATTATATTTATAACTATTCTCATCAAATTCGCATGAAAACAGCATCAACGCAAATAATGAAAACAAGACATGTTTTAGTTTCATTCTATATTTTTTATTTTGCCGCGTCAAAAATAGCATTTAAAGAGTTTTTCAGAAAAGGTTCTACCGTTACCTTCCAATAATAGGCGACAAATGTATAAATAAATTGGAAAGTGGTTTCTAAAAAAAAAATAAAACAACTGATTTAACAAGCATTAACATAATATGATAAAAAAAATTAATGACTTGTTCTTGTGTCATGAAAATTTCTATATTTGTCGACCACTAAAACAATAAAAATTAAATCCGTTTTTTTTAAAAAGGAAATGTTTTCATAACAAAATTCAAATAAAATGAAATTTAAGGTTTTAACAACTCTGGCCATTTTTGTTGCAGTCGTTTTTACTTCATGTACGGATGATACGACCGCAATCGGGAACTGGGTCAAAATTGGCAACTTTCAAGGTAAGTCCCGTGCATACGGAGCCAGTTTTACCATTAACAACCAAGGCTATTTTGGCTTGGGAAAAGATGACGACGATTATTTTAGCGATTTTTGGAAACTTAATACAGAAAAAAACTCCTGGAACAGGGTGGCTGATTTCCCCGGAATCCCAAGAAGTTTTTGTGTGAGTGTTTCTACTAGCAAAAAGGGGTACGTTGGTTTAGGCTACGATGGGGACAATGACCTTAGCGACTTCTATGAATACGATCCGGAAACTGACAGTTGGACAAAAATCGCCGATTTCCCGGGAGGACCACGCCGGTACGCTACGGGCTTCGCGATTGGTGACGACATCTATGTAGGTACGGGTACCTCCGAAAAAGACAAAGTTTATTGGAACGATTTTTATAAATACTCGAATGGTAGCTGGTCTGAAATATCACCATTACCCGACCAAAAACGGAAAGGATCAACCGTGGTTACCTACAAAGGTTGCGCCTATTTAATTGGCGGATACCACAATGGCTTAGTGGATGACTTTTGGAAATATGACCCACAGCAAGACAAATGGGAACCGCTTGAAGATCTCACAAAAGAAGATTATGGAAATTCCAGCGTTCCTCGTTGGATGGCCGTTTCGTTTGCTTCGGAAGGAAGTATTTATCTTGCCAGTGGGATAACATCGTCAGGAGCTTCACTTTCTTCTATTTATGAATGGAATGACACCGATTCTGTCTGGACCGAAAAAACCAACATCGAATCGAATGTTACCCGCCAGGGAGCAGGAGGCTTTGTAATTGACAACTGCGGTTATATAATTGGTGGTTGCAATGGCGGTGACAATTACTTCGATGATTATTACAAATTTGAACCGCTGGTTGAGAAAAACACTGACGACAATTAGTCTTCAATTGAAAAAAATACTTTTATATAAAAAGAGCTGCCTGATGACAGCTCTTTTTTTATGCCATATATATTAAAACAATACCAATTTATTCTGGGACAAAACAGTCGCCGCTTCGGGACCACAATTGAAAAGCAAATCAATAATACTAAGGTCTGGTTCAAAAGAAAATTTATCGGCAAAAGTCTGGGAATACGGTTGAAAAACCAATTGCATCTTTTCCTCTCCCCGGTTTGCTTTGTTAGGCGAAAACAGCTCTCTCAAATCGATCGCATTCTCATAGCTCCTCTGATAACCGGATGTGAGGTTCATCTCCACCCGGAGCTTTAGCAACTCCTTGATCAATTTGTGCAGTTCATTGTTAAAATCCAGAAGGAAATCGACCTTCCTCTGATAAAAAGGGAAAAAGTAATCCTGATAATATTCAAAAAAAGGAGATGAACGGTAGGCCGAAAAAAGAGAACGCCAGTGGATGGATTGCCAGCGGGTCGTGTAATCGATCCGGACATCTTTCATTAGAGTTTTACAACCTCTGTTCTTCTCCACAGGCACCACCAAATCCAACGGGCCATTAGCGGCCAGAATACGGCAACGGTTTCGGCAGGTTTGTTTGTGATAACTGTCGTGTTGCTCGATCAGCACATTACCCGAACGAGCCATGACAGTATAATAGCCTACTGAACCTAAGTAAGCCGATGTGAATACAACCTTTTCCATTCAAACTGAAATAAAAAAAAGGGTACCGAAGTACCCTTATATTTATAATGTATCTGATTAATGAACTCCTTTAAACATCCGGCTAAAACGGATATTGGCCGGGAACCGTTTGTCTTTATCAAGCGACATCCAGATCACAGAAGCCTTTCCGACAACATGATCGACCGGAACAAAACCCCAATACCTTGAATCGGCCGATTTATGCCGGTTATCCCCCATCATCCAGTAGTAATCGAGCTTGAACGTATACTGGGTGGCGGGTTGTCCATTAATGAAAATCTGATTATCCCTTACAGCCAAATCATTCCCTTCATAAACATCGATAATCCGTTCATACAAGGGTAAATTCGTCAATGTCAGGCTCACCGTAGCGCCCTTCTTCGGAATATACAAGGGGCCAAAATTGTCGACATTCCATGGAAAATTAGGCGAATGGGGAAAGATGGCCGGATCGTAGTTCCCCGCAGGTGCTACGGTCTTGGTAACCGATGAAATGTTTTTCATGGCACGAACCGAACTAAGTTGCTGACCGGTCAACGGGAATAAATAACGACCTCCCGAGAACAACTCGCGGTCATCGTTGGCAATCTTCAACTTATCAAGCGCTTTGGGGTTCAATAATGAACCATCGGTAGATACAATATAATCATATTGTTTCCCCGGTATCTCTTTTTGCTTTTTCCCGTTGACATACACATCGCCATCGATAATCCGGATTGAATCGCCCGGAATACCGATACATCGTTTAATGTAATTTTCTTTCTTGTCGACCGGCCGCGTAACTATTTTACCAAACGAACGGGTATCGGTAGTAACCCGGTTCCGGCCATACATCCGGCATAACTCATAGTAATTCTGGCTCGGGAAATTGAGCGCCACCGTATCGCCTTCGGGGAAGTTGAAAACAACCACATCGTCGTTCTTAATCTTCCTTAATCCGCCCAACCTCTTATAGGGTCGCTTAATCCATTCAACGTATGAATTAACTTTGTAATTGGTCAATGGCATTGCCTGATGCACAAAAGGGAACGAAAGAGGGGTGTTGGGCATCTTGGGGCCGTAAGCCACCTTGCTCACAAAAAGGTAATCGCCTACCATCATCGATTTTTCCATCGAGGAGGTGGGGATCACATAGGCCTCGAAAAAAAACAACCGGATAAAGGAGGCCGCAATCACCGCAAAAATGATGGCATCAATCCATTCAACGGTTTTGGTTTGCTTCCCATTGGGCGGATTTTTCTTTTTCCAAAATGCCCAGTGTACTTTCTTGGAGATATAGATGTCGAAAATTACGGCAAGCCCCAGAAGAAACCAAAAGTTCTTCATCCAGATTACCCAGAGCAGATACCAAAATCCCCAGAAGGCAAACTTGAACCATTTATTTTTTAAGATTTTTTTCATGTGTATATTATTCTATTAAGTTACTGACCAGCTATTGGATCGAAGGTCGAATCGTTAAGCCTCAAATCACTTCGTATTCATCCAGTTTCAACAAATCTTTCATCGACAAAATTCCGCTTTTCCCCACGATGAATTCGGCAGCCAGAACCGCTCCGAAAGCAAATCCGCTCCGGTTCTTTGCACTGTGGGTGATTTCGATAAAATCGACTTCCGAATCATACTGAATGGTGTGAATCCCGGGCACATCCCCTTCGCGGACCGAAACAATCCCAAGCTGATGCGCTTCCTCCGAAACCTCGTTGATCCATCCATCATAACCTCCCCGTTCATTCATCAGATCTTCGGCAAGAGAAATGGCGGTCCCGCTGGGGGAATCCAGTTTCCGGGTATGGTGTACCTCGGTAATGGTTGCCTTATACTGGCCGAAGGGTTTCATATAGCGGGCAAGTTTCCGGTTCAATTCAAAAAACAGATTGACCCCAAGACTAAAATTGGAGGCATAGAAAAAAGCGGATCCTTTTTCGAGGCAGTAGCGGGTCACTTCATCCCAACGATGAAGCCAACCGGTGGTTCCGCTCACAACGGGTATTCCCCAGTCAAAACATTTTTTATAGATGTCGACAGCGGTCTCCGGAATGGTAAAAGCAATGGCAACCTGTGCTTTTTGCATGTTCTCCGAATTAAACTCTTCCTGATTATCCACATCAATGGTCAAAACAATCTCATGACCACGGGATTTGGCAATTTTTTCAATTTCCTTGCCCATTCTGCCATATCCGATCAAAGCTATTTTCATTTCCGAAATATTTTTCGTTTAAAGAATCACAAAGATAAAACAATCATTCGATGAACGGACGCGATCGTGCGAATCAACGTTCAAATTTTCACCAGCCAATAATTTGTTCCGTAACATCAGCAAAACCGGTGTGTCTTTCGCAATTCCGGGAACACCCCGTACTGACGCCATAAAACAAACGGTGTTTTGCCTTTCAGCTGACTAATAGGTTCCACAAACAGGAACTTCATTACAGCATGAAAATGTTAAAAAAATACAATTAATTCGCACCATACAAAAATATAACCCGAATGGAGGGTGTTGTGAGTTGAATTATGGCAAAAAATTGTAACTTTTGAACTTCAAAAACCTGTTACATGAGCAGTCTCGAAAGTCAGAACGAAAAAAATATCATTGCACAATTGTGGGAAGAGAACCAAAAGCTCAAAGAGCTTTTACAGGAAAAAGAGGCAAAGGAACCAACGAATCCCCTTAAGGATCAAACAACAGACCCTTTCCAACAAGCACGTTTCATCTCCAATATTGCTTACTGGAAATATTCATTCGCACATAACACACTGGAATGCACCGATGAAGCCTACCGAATTTTCGATTTAGCCCCACACAGCGTCCGTTTTGACACAACCACCGTACTCAAATTCTTCCACCCCGACGATGTAGAAACATTCGTCAGTCAATGGGGGAAAAAAGCAGAAACAGAGAACTTTTTCGAAATCGATTCGCGGATTGTTGTTTCCGACGGAAGCATTAAGTTCGTTTCTTTCAAGGTTCTTACCGAAAGAGACGAAAAAAATATTCCCATCGCTTTTTCAGGAATCATTACCGACATTACCGACTATCATTTCAAAATCGAAAACCTGAAACTCAGCAATGATCTGTTCTACAATCTGTTCAATAATTTGACCGACATTTTCATCATCTTTGAAGTAATGAAAAACCTCGACGGAAACATAGTCGATTTCTTATACAAAAATGTGAACCCAACTTTTGAGATGAAGATGGGTCTAACCAAAGATGAAATCATCAACAAGAAACTATCTTCACAAACCGATCTTTTTCAGCAATTTGAACCGCTTTTCAACCTTTCGGTCATTGCCGGACAACCCCAGCAGGACCGCATCTTTGTTCAGTCACTCGACAGCTTCTATGATGTATTGATCTATTCGCCTTCCGAAAACCACCTGGCAACCATTTGGAGGGATGTAACGCTAATGGTTGAAGCGGAAAGTTCTTTACGGGAAAGCGAAGAAAAATACCGTCAGATTTTCGCCATTGGCAGCGATGCCCTGTTCATGATCGACTACAACTCTGGACGAATCCTCGATGTAAACCCGGTTGGATGCAGAATGTTCGGTTATTCAAAGGATGCCCTGCTGAAGATGTTGTTCAAACAGCTATCGGCATCGCCCGAAAAACTGGAAATGCAGGTTCTGGAATCAAATTCCATCCTTTTAGACGAAACGACTATCAAATCCGATGGTTCCACCTTCCCTACCGAAATATCGCTTTCTAAATTCAACTGGAGTGGACGGAAAGCACTTGTTGCCTCGATCCGGGATATTTCGGAAAGGGTAAATGCCCAAAAAACACTCATCCGGAACGAGCAAAAATTCAGGCAACT
>DAOQAB010000029.1:2487-18552 GCA_035353695.1 Prolixibacteraceae bacterium | reverse complement strand
ATCAATTTCGGTGATGAGAAAGTTATTCAGGCCGTAATCAGAGACATAACCACTCAAAAAGAGACTCAACAATCTTTGAAAAATAAGGAGGAATGGTGGAAAACGGCGTTGCAAATCAATTCGGTAGGAGCCTGGGATTGGAACATCATCACCAACGAAATCGAATTTTCACCTGCCTGGAAAAATCTGCTGGGATATGAGATTGCTGAAATAAAGAACGAATTCGGCGAATTTGAAAAAAGAATCCACCCCGACGACTACCCGAACTTTTATGATCAGTTAACGAACTTTTCATCGGCAAAAACGGACCGGTTTTCAGTCGACATCCGAATGCGATGCAAAAATGGCATCTACAAATGGTTCCATTCCACCGGAAAAATTATTTCTTACCACAATGATGGTACCCCCTTCCACCTTTGGGGCACACACTCCGATATCACCAAACAAAAAATTAACGAAGAAGCTCTTACCTCGGAAATAAAAAAACTGACCGACTCATCGAAACTCTCTGAATTGGGCTATTGGGACCTCGATTTACGAACCATGATCCTGGCCGGATCCAAAGGTACCCTTTCAATTTTTGGTTATCACAAACAGGATCAACTGTCAATCAGGCAGATTGAACATCTCATCCATCCCGATGACCGCAAAAATTTCATGGCGCAATTTATCTCCCCCAATGAGAAATCAATCCTCGAAAACATTTTCCGGATTATTGTCAATGAAAAAATCAGATACATCATATCCCGGTCGATACCGGTAAGAAATTCCAGCAATGTTTTGACCGGATACTTCGGTACATTTCAGGATATAACACCCATCAAAAGCGAAGATGCCCGGACTAAAGAGGAAAAAAACTTCTTCCTGCACCTTGCAGAAACCACCCCACTATGCCTCTGCATCGTTCAGGACAATAAGGTAACCTATGCCAATGAAAAAGCGATTGAAATCACCGGTTTTTCGTCCAATGAAATCGTTGACAGCAACATCACTCCGTTCTCGCTGGCGGTTCCCGATGACCGTGCCATTTTGAAGAAAACAGCCGATCAGGTTGCATCCAATCCTTCTGGTTCTGAAAAGATTGAGATACGGATTGAATCAAAAAACAAACGGCTGAAATGGATCGAACTCTCCCTATCGGCCTTTACGTTCAATGAAAAGCCCGCTCTGCTGTTTGGAATGAACGACATTTCGTCGCACAAAAAAATGGAATCGGAATTATCGCTTTCCGAAAAAAAATACCAGACAATAGCCTCCGGCGCCGTATCCGGAATCGCGCTGGTCGATCAAAACGGCCAGTTCATCTATATGAACCATTCGTTTCAAACCATAACCGGTTTAGAACCCAATGAAATCAGGAAGAAAAAATATGATTCGCTTTTCAAAGAAGACGACGCAGCCAAAATCGCCAAAGGAATCGAAGCAATCAACCTCTCCATTACCACGCTCTTTTCCAGAGAACTTCGTTTGGCAGGAGAAAACCAGAGTTGGATCAAACTGACCATAAAACCCGGCTATGTCTCAAAAAACGAGATCGAAACCTTCATTTTTTATATCGATTTCATTGATTCATTCAAATCACAAATTATCAAATTAATAGGCGAAAATCAGCTTGGCAAATCCATTTTGGAAAACTCATCCTGTGGCATTGCGGTATTCAGCCACAGCCATGAGCTCATCTTTAACAATCCAAAATTTATCGACGATTTGCAAATCCATCTCAATGAAAAGGACAAGACAACCCTTTCGGAAATCGAAGTATTTTCAAACCGGCAAATTGAGACCCTGAAAAAGGCAATCCGGGAAAAAACAAAATTAGGTTTCGCCGTCGAAACCCATCAGAACAAGCAGATCTCCATTGAAGTTATTCCCGTCGAGATCAATGAAAAGACAAACCTGATCGTCTATACCATCGATTTTACGGAAACAAAAAACCAGATTGACACGCTGTCGCTATCCATCGAACGGTTCCAGGGCATTTTTGATCATGCCCCGGTTGGGATTGCTCTGGTAGACAAAAACCGGAGCCTCATTTTATCCAACCAGGCTTTTTCGGAACTAACCCACTTCGATTCAAACGAACTGATGTTCATGAAACTGGACAAATTGGCCGAAACACAATATCTGCCCGCAATCATTTCGAATTTCTCCCAGCTCTTCACCGGAATAAGCGCTTCTTTCGACATGACGTTCGAAATGTCTGCAAAAAATGGAGAGATCCGATGGATCAACTCAACCGCATCACCGTTGAAGGACAATTACGGAGACACAAACTTCGCCATTTATATAATCGAAGATATCTCGCAGGCAAAAAAGAAAGAATACGCACTGCTCGCCAACGAAAGATTAAAAACACTGAATTCCATCGCCAACAGCTTTGCCCACGAATTCAACAATTTACTGATGGGTTTGTATGGAAACAGCTACCTGTTGCGGAACCACCTAAAAGACGACCAATTGATCAATTATGCCAACAAATTGCTATCATCCATCAACCAGGCGACCGAACTGACGCATAAATTACTGACCTTCTCCGGGAAAAATCACAACATGAATATCCTCTTCGATGTTTCCACATTGATTGAAGAAACGCTGAAGACATTTAATTTCCAACCGGATATAACAACCCACATCCGGATCAACAACGAAAGTGAAAAGATTGTGGCCGATCTGTCGCAGCTCAAAAGAACCCTGCAAATCATCATCCAGAACTCATTGGATTCAATGCCCGAAGGCGGCGAACTAACCATTGAGACCAACACCGTCTATTTTGAATCGAATGCCCCTTACAAGATTTCGAGCATAAACAAAGGGAAATATCTGAGGATTGTGGTTACCGATACCGGAATCGGTATCCACCCCAATGATCTGCCCAAAATATTCGATCCGTTCTTTTCCACAAAGCCTTTCGAATTAAATGCAGGCCTGGGGTTATCTATTGCTCAAAAAATCGTAAATCAAAACGAAGGAGTCATTAATGTAACCAGCTCGGTTGGTACAGGTTCCAGTTTTAATATTTACATCCCGATTCGCGATATCGATCTCCAGAAAGAGAGCAATCAACCAACCGAGAAACAGCTCATGAAAGGAAATGCAAACATCTTACTGATCGATGATGAAGAGGTCGTCCGAATGATTACTTCAGAGTTGCTCAACGAATTGGGATATGATGTGTACAGCTTCTCCGGGGGCAAAAAGGCTATCCAGTTTTATAAAGAGAATTCACAAACCGTCGATCTGGTCATGCTCGACAAGCACATGCCCGAAATGGATGGTTTCGAAGTCTATAAACGGTTAAAAGAGATTAATCCGTTGGTTAAAATCATTATTCTAACGGGCTATAACATCGATAAAGAAATGGAAGAACAGATTGGCAAAGGGACTGGGTGCATCATTCAAAAACCGGTCAGTGTAGAGAAACTGTCGCAAACCATTTTAAACATTCTTTACCGATAAGATTCAGCACCAATACATTAAAAGATTGAAATGTCGACAACCGTTATCATATTGATTGCCTACCTTCTGATTCTGACGGGTATTGCGGTTTACAGCTATCGAAAGGTTAGTAACTACACCGATTTTTTTATCGCCCGGAAAAGCGGCAATGTGCTGTTCATTACGGGGAGTTTAACGGCAACCATTCTGGGTGGCTCGGCCATTATTGGAGCCATCGACGAAGGGCCTGCAATTGGCTGGGCAACCTCCTGGTACATGACTTCGGCGGCAATAGGCCTGTTCGTCCTTATCCCCCTAATTCCCAGGGTAAGCCAATTTGGCAAATACAGCCTCCCTGATCTTTTGGGAAATGTCTACCAAAACAAACAGGCCAAAACAATCTCCTCCCTCATCATCCCGGTTGCCTGGATTGGGATTATCGCCGCCCAGATCATTGCGGCCGCCCGCATCCTGCAAAGCTTCACCGGCATGGACTATTCTCTTGGAGTACTCGTTTCGGGAAGCGTTTTCATTCTCTATACCCTGACCGGTGGTCAGTTTTCGGTGCTGAAAACCGACTTGTTCCAGGCCATTCTGATCCTGGTGGGATTATCGGTCATCTCCTTCTTCGTCTTTCTAAAAAGTTGTGCCCCCATCCAGGATCTCACCCCATTAAAATTTCCGTTCAACATCCATTTTGGCCCCGTCGATCTGGTGATTCTGCTCATCACCTATTCTTCCACATTCACCTTCGGCCCCGATATTTATTCCCGAATCTTCTGCTCAAAAAATAACGACACCGCAAAAAAATCAGTTTTTCTCACCGCGCTTATTTTGCTTTTCGTTGCTTGCTGCATCGGGCTGATCAGCGCATTCGGCAGCCGATGCATCACTCCTTCAGCCAATGGTTCCCTGATGATTGACGTGTGCCAGCAGGTATTACCCACCTGGTCGGTCGGGCTGGTCGTTCTGGCGTTGCTGAGTGCGGTGCTTTCTTCTGCCGCCACCACCATTCTCAGTGCCTCGATTATTGTAACCGATCTGATCGAAAAAGGAAATTTCGGGAACAAAACACTCCCTACGACCCGGATTTGTATGACCGTGGTTGGAATCGTCAGCATATTGATTGCACTCAACTTCACATCCATTATCGGAATTTTGATGATTGCCCTCACCGTTTATTCCGGTGCATTCATGGTCCCGATTCTTTTTGGGCTAACCGGGGTGAAGATTGCCCCCAACGCACTAACCCCTGCGGTGATCGCGGGTGGCGCTACAGCCCTGGCTGGGAAGATCCTTTTCTCTGCGGGGATAACCGGCCCCGGAAATGCAGTGATCATCTCTTCCTTTATCCTGAATGGAATTATCCTCCTTTGGAACAAAAAGAGCCACACGAAATAAGGCAGTTGGCTCAGATAAACCAAGGGGCTGGTTACACCTTTTTGATGGAATAACTCCAAACCCCGTTTTTATCCTTGTAATTGGCTTTCAATAAAATCCGGTACAAATTGGCATTCCAGACGATTAAAACCGGATCCAGCCGGGTATCCACTTCATCGATCTGGATGGAAAACAACGCCGGATCATAATCAAATTCATACTCCTTCCCATCAACCATAAAGATAAGGGTGCCTTGCTTTTTTAGCTGAGGTTTTATCAATGTAACAAACGTAATATAGGTTTCCCCTTCGATTTTATTCAGGTTATACCGGTCGCTGATCTGCAGCCCCTTCTCCCGGTCAAAGACAAAGGTTCGGGTCCAGTCATTAATTCCGGCACTCAGGTCGTAGGCATAGGCCAGGTTCATCGAAACCGTTACCTCTCCCGGGGTTGAACGGTATTGAAACCCTGTGGCCCGGTGATTAGCCCCTGAATTTTCCACCTGCCCATTCACTATGGGAATATTGTGCCATGCTGCCTGATTGGCCCAGATGGATTTCGAATCACCCGAATTTTTCATTTTTGAAATCCCGCTTATCTCGCCAGGATCCACAATCAACGGCTTACCATTGATATACAACACAAAATTGCCGGCATCATTTTGTCCGGGCGAGATGGTATTGGCACCACCTTTTACCCCAAAAAAGAACCCGTTGGCTGTCCCGTCCTGCGAACGGGCCACGACCATCTGACTCTGCTTAAAATAGAAATCCGACAAATAAGGCTCTTTCTGCGTATAGGCCATCATCTGGTCACAACCGAGAATAAACATCATTTTATTGTAAAAATCACCCGTAAGGGGCACATTTTGAGCAACAATTTCTTTTGCCAGATAGGCTCCAAACTCTTTCATCATCTCGCTGTTTACCTTTTCGCCATAACGGAAAATAAGACTGGCGCTCATGGTCAGCCTGGGAGAACATTCCGAATAGTTGAAAAAATAATGATCATCGATATGGGCGGCACAAATGAATTCACCCATCCGTTTCAACAGCTCATCTTCATAAATATTGATTTCTCCAATCGAAGCAAGATCGAGCAACTCCAGCGACTGATAATATTTTCCGGATGAATATTGCCAAACCTCCGCACCATTGGAACAAAAACCATCTTCGGGGATTTGCTTATAGAACTGATCCAAACACTCCATCGCCTTATAGACCGATTTCTTCCGTTGCTCATTGCTCTTATCAACCAGAAGATTCGACAACAACCAATTGTAGCAGATCCATGGCGTTTGTGAGGTAGCCTCCCTGGTTTGATAACACATCCAGTAGAAATCATATTTCTGAAGGTTGGGGGTTAAAAACTTATTCCGGATGGAAGACAAAATCCAAGTAACCAAATTGGGATCGATCTTATTAAACTCTTTTTCAAAGAAGTAATAGGCCCATGACAATACACCGGCAATTTCCCCGCTCAATTCGTCGACAATGACCTGATCGCAGGAAGGCAATCCCACTTTACCCGTTTGAAGAAACTGGGATTCAGGCCCGGACCAACTGGTCAATGCACAAAAATCCCATACCGAATTGCTGATTTCGGTAAGAAAGCGCCCCTTCCCTTCCAGAATCTCGGCCAGCAACAGCTCTTCAAGCCGCGTTTTGTTTGATAAAATCTTTTGTGAAACCTGATCGTAGGAATCGCCTTTTTTATAGAGCAGGTAATCGGAACCGGTAAGCAGAACCGGAGGTGTATGCGAGGCCTTTACACCTTGCTCAATGACCCGGTTTTTTACTCCCGACGTCACTTGGTCCCAGAATTTACGATCCTCGTAGGTTGGAAAATTAACCCAGGAATGACCTTCCACAAGGATCTGAGGGATTTTCTCCATATCGCATTCGTTCGTTAACAAACTTTGCCCTGCCCGGGAAAAGCTACCCATAACGAAAAGAAATAAGACCAACAGGTATATTTTCTTCTTCATAACCCCAACCCATCAAGGGAACTTTCCGTATCGCACGAGTAAATTTATGAACGAAATGGTATAATATGAATAAGAAGAGCTGTTGTATTCTGCTTTTTTGATCAACCATCCATATCGTGAGATGAATACCCTTTTTGATGACATTAAAAACATACGATTATGTTCAAATTCACCCGGTAAGGACTCAAACAAATTCAACAGGTCGGCTCTATGTTTTTCAAAAACTATTTCGTAAATTTTAATAAAAAAAATATGAGCGCGATTCTGAACGAATACCTGTCTAAGAGATTGAATGATATCAACCTGAATGATTATAAAATTCGGAAAGGGCCAGTCATAACCATTTCCAGAATAGCTGGCTGCAGTTCAAACATCGTTTCAAGGCAATTAGCAATGAAACTCAATGAGGCACTGGGCGAACCAAAATGGAAAGTCATCAGCAAAGAGATTCTGCACGACTCGGCCATAGAGATGAAACTCAATCCATCAAAGATCAAAACCATTTTTGAGGCCAAAAACCGGAACATTCTGGATGAAATTGTTCAGACTTTCATCTCGGGCGATTATCAGATGGAAAAGAAGATGGTGAAAACAGTTTCCAATGTCATACACCGCTTTGGTGCCGAAGGGTACAAAATCATTATCGGAAGGGCCGGAAACTGTATTTGTGCCGATATTCAGCAATCGTTGCATGTACGCCTGGATGCCCCGCTGAACTGGAGAATTGACCGGATTGAAAAAACCAAAAAAATATCGAAAGAAGAAGCGATCAACTGGATCAACCAAACCGAAAAAGACCGGGATAATTTCAGAAAATCGGTCAAAGGGAAAAAAGTGGACGGCAACGACTTTGACTTGATCATCAATCAGGCCTCTTTCAGCGATGACGAGATTGTCGACATCATTATCAATGCTTCGAAAATAAAAAAGATCCTTTGATGGATCCCCGGCGCATCATTCCTCATCGATTCTCCCCCAAAACACAGAAAGGATCACTTCTTTTAAACCATTTTGTGTGGAACGGGTTATTTAGCAAAAACCGATTCAATGAAAACAGCAATGATCATTTTACTCATCGTTTCAATGACCCCAAAAGAGGTCCCAACCAGGGAGATTGTTTTGGGGGGAGGTTGCTTCTGGTGTACGGAGGCTCTGTTCAAACAGCTCAACGGAGTATTGGAAGTTACTTCCGGATATTCCGGAGGAGATCGGATTAACCCCGATTACCAGTCGGTCTGCAGTGGAGAAACCGGGCACGCAGAAGTCGTTAGGGTACGTTACAATCCGGAAGTAATCCCGCTCGAAACCCTTCTCGAGGTATTCTTTTTCAGTCACGACCCCACCTCGCTCAACCAACAGGGAGCCGATATCGGATCGCAATACCGTTCGGTCATCTTTTACACGGTGCCAGAACAGGAGCCGACGATCAACCATGCAATAAAAAAATTGAATGAGAGCGGCAAATACCCAAAAAAGGTGGTTACGGAAGTGTTGCCCTTCAAAAACTTCTATCCGGCCGAAAGCTATCATCAAAATTATTACAACCGGAACCCGAATGTTCCCTATTGCAAATTCCTGATCAAACCAAAACTGGATAAGCTAAACAAATCGTTTGACCCAAACTCAATCAAATAAAAAGAGCTTTCGACACCATCCGAAAGCTCCTTTTCAACGTTCGCAATTCAATTACTGAATGGGCGTCAAATCTTTCCACAGTTCAGTCAACATGGTGTGAACCAATGTCCAGTTATCAATTTCGTCCTGTAATGCTTTTCTTCCTTTTTTGTTGATTGCATAATACTTGCGATGACGACCGTTTTCTGCCATTTTCCACAACGACTTAATCAAACCATTTTTTTCAAGTTTGTGAAGAACAGGATATAAACTTCCTTCTTTCCACTCAATCCGGTTACCGGATAACTCTTTCACACTCTGCATGATCTCATAACCATAACTCTCATTTTTATCAAGAATTGATAAAATAATAGGTATAGCCGAAGCTCCAACTAATTCTTTAGAAATTTTACTCATAGTTAATTGTTTTAATTTTTTTTAGAATGTTAGTTTTAAAACAAAGTAAATGTAAAAATATTTTCATGTTAATGCAAAAAAATAAATACTCAGTATATATAAATCCTTACACTTTTTAATAGATTTTCTTCTCTCTTTCCGAAAAAACATAGTATTCGAAAAAAAATGAAGGTCCGATCTCAAAATGAAGGATAGTCTGGAGTGGAATCAAAACCCGGTTTAGCGAGGAGAATGTTCTAATCAAAATTTAAGTTTTACACATTATCAATCAAAAAGTTGAATGTTTCGACGTCAACCACTATCCGAGAATCACCTCATAACAAAGGAAAATAGTTCGCTCAAAACAGAATAATCGGCAAACCGACATAGACATTTAGGGATTTATTCAAAAGAATAATTTATTTTTGTCATGAATCATAAATAAGGAAAAAAATGTTACCAAAATTTCTACTTGCAGACAATTCACAGGAACTCCCTGATACCATTTTTGTCGTACACAATGAATCTCCCCGTTTTATCGTGGAATGCGATGTCGACGATTTCTGGTCGAATCAGATCATCCACTGGATTGATGACCAACCGGAAAATGAGAGCATTACCGAACAACTGCTTACCGAAGCAGAAGATTTTCTTGAAGAAGAATTTGACAATCAGGAAGATCTTTACGACGAAGAATTTGGCGTCAACTAATCCACTTGTTTCATCGACAACTGGATCCTTTTCCGGACCAGATCGAGTTCAATAATTTTAACCCGTACCTGCTGGTTCAGTTTTACCACTTTGGATGGGTCATCAATGTATTTGTTGGCCATTTCGGAGACGTGGATCAGGCCATTTTCCTTGATCCCGATGTCGACAAAAGCACCAAAACGGGTAACATTGGTAATGATACCGGGTACGACCATTCCAATCTTCAGGTCTTCCAGGCTCTTCAGGCTTTCGTCAAATTCAAAGATCCCGATTTTTTCACGGGGATCTCTTCCGGGTTTGGCCAACTCTTTCAAAATATCGTTCAGCGTCGGTAATCCAATCTGAGGAGTTACATACCGATCCGACTGGATCTTTTTGATCAACAAATCGTCGCTGATCAGCGACTTGACTTCACACCCCAGATCGTGGGCCATCTTTTCGACAATAAAATACGATTCGGGATGAACGGCCGAGTTGTCCAGCGGGTTATCAGCCCCGGGGATCCGGAGAAAACCGGCCGACTGCTCAAACGATTTGGCTCCCATTCGGGGTACTTTCATCAACTCTTTCCTCGATTTGAAACCGCCGTTTTCCTGACGGTAATCAACAATATTCTGGGCTAACTGCGGCCCCAGGCCCGAAATATAGGTGAGCAGATGTTTACTGGCCGTATTCAAATTCACCCCCACCAGGTTGACACACGATTCAACCACCCGGTCAAGGTTCTGCTGAAGCTGTTTCTGATCCACATCGTGCTGATACTGCCCCACCCCAATCGACTTGGGTTCAATTTTTACCAGCTCGGCCAGCGGGTCCATCAAACGGCGGCCAATAGAAACCGCACCCCGGACCGTCACATCGTAATTGGGAAATTCGTCGCGGGCAATCTTGGAAGCCGAATAGATGGATGCCCCATCTTCGTTCACCGAAAAGACGGTGATGTCGTGATCGAAGTGCAGAAATTTGATAAACTGCTCGGTTTCCCTGCCAGCTGTTCCATTCCCGATAGCAATAGCATCAATCTTGTAAGACTCGACCATGGTGGAAATCTTTTTGGCTGCATCCTTCACCTCCCGCTGTGGCGGATGTGGAAAAATGGTTTCGTTGTGCAGTAACACCCCGTGCTCGTCGAGACAAACCACTTTACAGCCGGTCCGGAATCCCGGGTCGATCGCCAGCACCCGCTTCTGACCAAGTGGTGGAGCCAGTAACAGCTGGCGCAAATTCTCCCCAAACACCCTGATCGCTTCCAAATCGGCTTTTTCTTTGGTCATCTGAGAGAACTCGGTCTCCATCGAGGGAGCAATCAACCGTTTATAGCTGTCCCTTACCGCCATTTTCACCTGTTTCACACACGAGGTATTCCCCCGGATAAACAGGTGATCGAGTTTTTCAACCGCCGGATCCTCTTCGATCGAAACAGTTACCTTTACAAACTCCTCTTTTTCGGCCCGTTTAATCGCCAGATAGCGGTGCGAAGGGCAACGCCCCAGCGGTTCGGCCCAGTTGAAATAGTCGCGGTACTTCTGCCCTTCGGCCTCTTTCCCTTTCACAACCTTCGACTCAATAACGGCTCCCCGCTTAAACAAATTCCGCACCACCTCGCGGGCCCTCGAATTTTCGCTCACCCATTCGGCAATAATATCCCGGGCTCCGGCCAGTGCCTCTTCGGACGATTCGACTTTCTCATTGACAAAACTCAACGCCTTCTTTTCGATATCCCACTCATACTGGCCCATCATGATTTTTGCCAACGGTTCAAGCCCTTTTTCTCTTGCAATGGTCGCTTTGGTGCGTTTCTTCGGCTTATACGGGAGGTAAATATCTTCGAGGATGTTGGAATCGTAGGTCTCTTCAATCAGCTTCTGCAGCTCCGGCGTGAGCAACCCCTGTTCGGTGATGGTCTTCAGAATGGTCTGCTTCCGCTTATCCTGTTCCATAAAATAGGTGTACTCTTTCTGGATCATCGCCACACTGATTTCATCCAGACTACCGGTCAGCTCTTTGCGATAACGGGAGATGAACGGAATCGTTGCCCCTTCTTTCAACAGAAGGATCGTATTTTTTACCTGATGAAGACTGATGTTGACTTTCGCTGAAACTAACTGATAGATTTTTTCATCCATTTTGATTCGTTTTTAAAAATTGATGGTTGACTGTATTGGAGAATGGTTCTCTTCCTTAAAATTCGACAGGGTAATACCCAATAAACGTACCGCTTTTTTAAAGGGCAATTCTTTCGACAGAATGGCGGTTGATTCAAAAAGAAAAGCCTCTTTGGAATCAATAAAATAGTCGAGGGTTTTGCTTCGGCTGATCACTTCAAAATCGAAGAATTTAACCTTCAGGGTCAATGTCTTCCCGGCAACCCGGTGCCTTTCAATCCGTTTCCACGACCTTTCGGCCACCGACAGGAAACGGAACCGGATCTCATTTTCATCCGACAAATCGGTTTCAAAGGTATTTTCAGCCCCAATCGATTTGTTTTCCCGCACCGGGATCACATCGTGGTTATCAATTCCCCTTACAATATTATAATAATAGTCACCAGCCTTGCCAAACCAGCTAACCAGTGAACTTCTGCTCACTTTTTTCAAATCGGCACCATCGTGGATGCCCAGATCGTGAAACCGTTGTGCGGCCACTTTGCCCACCCCATAAAACTTTTCGATCTTCAGTTTTTCCAGAAATTCCAAGGCATCCTTGGGTTCGATCACAAACAAGCCATCGGGTTTTTGGTAATCGGAAGCGACCTTCGCCAGAAATTTGTTGTAGGAGACACCCGCCGAAGCGGTCAGCTGGGTCTCCCCGTGAATCCGTTGCTTGATCTCCCGGGCAATCAGGGTGGCAGAACCCAACGACGAGTGGTTGAAGGTGACGTCCAGAAAAGCCTCGTCGAGCGATAACGGCTCAACCATTTCGGTATAATCAAAAAAGATGGACTGGATCTGTTGGGAGACCTCCTTGTAAAGGTGCCCATTGGGCTTCACCAGGACCAGATGCGGGCACCGGGCCAACGCGGTAACGGTGGGCATGGCCGAGTGGATCCCATACTTCCGGGCTTCGTAGCTCGCCGCCGCAATAACCCCCCGGTTACTGCCTCCACCGACAGCCACAGGCTTCCCTCTCAGCATAGGTTGCTCCCGCTGTTCCACCGATGCAAAAAAAGCATCCATGTCGATATGGATAATTTTCCGAATCACTTCGTTCTGCTTTGTTGGCCCAAAAATACAAAAAGAGAGGTCAAAAACAGCACTACCCCTGCGACAATATGATGGGGCGAGGGGGCGATTGACGACCGTTAACCATGACAACCTCGATAACAATGAAAACCAGTTTTTTTTGTTGTCCGCTGCGCGTTGTCATTGTTGTTGTCCGCTGTGCGTTGGGAGATTTTAAAAAAATTGGTAATTTTGACAGGCAATTCGAAAAAATCAATCACCATGACGGATTCAAAAAAATGGCTGGTCGTTTATACCCGTTCCAGAGCAGAAAAAAAGGTGGCCGCGGAACTCGCGTTTCAGGAGATCGAATATTACCTGCCCCTGCAACGAAGACTCCGGATCTGGAGCGACCGGAAAAAATGGGTGGAGGTGCCCCTGATCTCCGGATACCTTTTTGTTCACATTACCCGAAAAGAATACGAGAAAGTGCTGAAAACGTTCGGAGTAGTAACCTTTATCCGTTTTGAAGGCAAACCCGCCATTGTTCCCGACGAACAAATCGATTTCATCAAACGGATGCTCAACGAAGCCGGCAGAACGGTCGAAGTGTCCCATTCCCTACTGAAAGAGGGCGATGAGGTGATCATCACCTCCGGCTCACTGATTGGCCTGAAAGGAAAACTGATCTCCTTCAAAGGGAAAAAACGGGTCGCTGTCGAAATTATCCAGCTCAACTTATCGCTAACCGTTGACATTCAACTTTCTGAAATCGAAAAACAAACCAGTCTGAATCTCCTCTAAATCGATGATATCACACTAAAAATCAACCCACACCCCACTTTTTTGTACAAATTCTTTGGTCATCACAACAGAATCATCTATTTTTGGCAATAAATGAGTAGTTTTTTTACTCAAACTATGCTCGAAAGTCTAATAACATCTAAAACCCGAATTAAGCTGTTAATGAAATTTTTTCTTAACAGTCAAACCACTGCCTATCTCCGCAACCTCGAAACCGAGTTTGGGGAGTCGACCAATTCAATCAGGCAGGAGCTGAACCGGTTTGAAAAAGCCGGACTGTTATCTTCATTTGTTTCCGGGAATAAGAAATTCTTTCAGGCCAACATCAGCCATCCCTATTATCCCGAGATCCATCGAATACTGATGAAATATACCGGGATCGACCACATCGTCGAAGAAGTGGTTCTGCGGGTTGGAAATCTGGCAAAAGCATATGTCACAGGCGATTTTGCCCAGGGAAGACCTGGCCGGGTGATCGACATCCTGCTGGTTGGTGACTACTTTGACACCACTTACCTGGCCAATCTGGTCGCCAAAGCCGAACAAATAACCTCCTTAAAAATACGGTATATCACCACAGCACCCGACGACGAGGAGGTTTATATTCATCCGGGAGAAAATGCCCTGCTAATCTGGTCTTCCAATAAGTAGCGCACCTTTTCACCGGATCTTTTTTTGCCTGCTCAGACTGCACATCGTGGGACTGAGGAGGCGGAGCTGTGAAAACCATCAACCTATTCCCATGGATACCTTATTAAAAAAAGCCGTCATTGCTTCCATCGAAGCAGGCAAAAAAATTGCCGAAATCTACCAGCAGGCAGATTTTGAGATCGAGATCAAAAGCGACAACACCCCCATCACCCAGGCCGACCGAACGGCCCATGAGATCATTGCTGCCCGTTTAGCAGGCGATTTCCCGGTCCTCAGCGAAGAGGGGGAAGTTATTCCTTATGAAACCCGAAAAAACTGGAAGACGTTCTGGCTGGTCGACCCGCTCGACGGAACCAAAGAATTTATTCAACGCAACGACGAGTTCACGGTGAATATCGCCCTGATCAACGAAGGGGTCCCGGTATTGGGGGTCATCTATGCACCGGTCTCGTGTGAATTATACTATGCCGACAAAATTGGTTCGTTCAAATGCCTGATCAACCCCGAAGAAGAGATCAACATCGAAAAAATAATCGACCAATCGATGCAACTACCCTACGGCATTCCGGGTGAAAATCTGGTGGTTGTGAGCAGCCGCTCCCACCACTCCCCCGAAACCGAAGCATATATCCGGCAAATCGACACCCAGGGTAAGCCACTGAAGGTGATCCCGAAAGGAAGCTCCCTGAAATTCTGTATGGTCGCCTCCGGCGAGGCCAACCTCTATCCCAAACTGGGACCCACCATGGAATGGGATATTGCCGCAGGCCACGCCATTGCCCGTTATGCAGGAAAAACGGTGGCGCAGATCCAAACCGGCAAACCCCTCGAATACAACAAGGAAAATCTTCTCAACCCCTGGTTTGTGGTCCAATAAGAACCTTCCATCCGTTTATGTTTCGAAACGTAACTTTTCTCTTTATTTTACTGTTTCTTATTTTTCAGCCATTTAAGGTTCCGGCACAGAATCTGAAAAAGCCTCTTTTTTCATCGGGGAAAGATCTCCCGGCAGAATCCGACACCCTGTTGGTAGATCATCCGAAGCCGGAGCAGCTGTTTTTCTCCATTTCCGATAAAAAAGAGAAGCTGAAAATCGAATGGAATGATCCCCTTTATCCGGGAGCGATCGACCACTATCGATTAACCATCGAGGGGAGCGACACCTCTTTCGAGACCGACGGAGCCAGCCATCTGCTGCTGATTCCCCGGAAGATGGCCTATTATCATAAAAAATTTACGCTGGAAGCCATTCCCTCAGGTACTTTCACCCTCCCGGTCCAAACGGTCTGCTATGAAAACCCCTATTCACGGTTTTTCAATGTCAGGGAACGATGGATTGCCCACCGGGGACTGAGCGCCCGCTACCCCGAAAACACCGCCATTGCCTTTGAGATGGCGGCCGATTCAGGCTTCTCCATCGTGGAATGCGACATCCGGCAAACCAAAGACAAGATTTGGGTGGTGAACCACGACCGCACCCTTGACCGGACTTCAACCGGAAGCGGTTATATTAAGCAGTTTACACTGAAGGAGATCTTACGATTCAACAATGGCTACCCCAATCAGTTTGGAGACAAATACCCTCAGCAAATATTGACACTGGCACAATTTGTCACAATCTGTAAAGAAAAGAAGATCAAAGCGATTATCGAAATAAAAGACGAAAAAGCCACTCTTTTCGAACTACATAAACTGGTAGAAATGCTAACGGAACAGCTGAGCTATGAACATTTTGCCCTCCAGAGTTTCAACGCAAAGCTGCTTAAACGGATCCGAAGAACCGACGAAAAGGCCACGCTGGGGCTCATCAGCGACCGGTTTGAACCCACTCAGATCGAAACGCTGAACGATCTCTACCCCTGCTTTTACAACCTCAAATTCAATCCCGAAGAGTTCAGCAACCTGACCTTCATGGAACAGACCATC
>DAOQAB010000029.1:0-2387 GCA_035353695.1 Prolixibacteraceae bacterium | reverse complement strand
TTTTCCTGTTGGTCTTCTCCTGCCGGAGCAGCAAGGAGTTGATCTACCTGAAAGATGCAACCGATCAGGAGTTAATCAGGCGGTTACCGCTGCAGGAGACCGAACACATCCTGAAAACAGGCGATATCCTCTATGTCAGCATTAAATCGATCAACCCGGAGGTAAACCAGCTTTTCAATCCGGAAGCCAATATGGAAGCAAACGCTGGATCAAACTCCCAAAAGTACACCACCCCCGGAGGAGCCTATCTCTATGGCTACGAGGTGGATAACCACGGAAATATCACCCTGCCCAATTTAGGGTCCATCCACGTAGAGGGAATTCAACTATCGATGGTCACCGGGGTGGTACAGAAAAAGGCCGATGAGTTCCTGAATGGTGCCGTGGTGAATGTCAAACTGATCAATTACAAAATTACGGTGGCAGGTGAAGTCCGGAGTCCGGGAATCTACTACAACTACAACAACTCGCTGAATATCTTCGAGGCCCTCGCCATGGCCAATGGGAATACCGATTACGCCTCCATAAAAAATGTGACGGTGATCCGCTCCTTTCCCGAAGGCGATAAAAGCTATGTGCTCGATCTCACCTCCAAAAACATCTACCAGTCCGAAGCCTTCTATCTCCACCCGAACGACTACATCCTGGTGCAGCCCGACCGGCATAAAAGCCTTCAGCTCAACAGCCAGGCCTGGTCCATGGCATTGTCGTCGGTCTCGGTGTTACTGGCCGTACTCGGATTTATTTTCTAATTGTTACCCGATAAAAACTTTAAAAACAGATGAAACCGGAAGAACTGAACAGCTCCTTCTCCCAACCTCAGGAAGAAGAGATCGACATCAAAAAAATCATCTACCTGATACTGCGACACTGGTATTGGTTTTTCCTCTTTGCCATGCTGGGGTGCGGCGGATCGGTGCTGTTCAATAAATTTACGGTTCAGCAATATTCCGTCTCTTCCACCATTCTGGTTCCTGAAAAATCAACTGGCCTCGATATGAAAGAGCTCTTTCAGGGGGCGATCAGCCAACCCGGCAACAACATCTACAACCAGATCGAGATCCTTAAATCGTACTACACCATCAACCAGACCCTCCAAAACCTGAACTGGAGAACCAGCTGGTACCAAAAGGATTTCTTTGCCTGGAGGAGCCGTTACCAAAATGAACCGTTTGAAGTGATTGAACCCGAAGGATTTTCAAACCCATCGGGAATCACAATTGGAATAACTCCCCTCTCCAACGATCAATACGCCATCAAAATGGAAGGGGAAACAGCCGATGGCACCGAGAAGATCGAATACTCCGGCACCGCTTTTTACAACCGGCTATTCAGCTATTCCGGCTTCCGTTTCACCCTGAAAGAGAAGGATGGGATGCATCCCAAAATCGGAGAAGAGTACCGTTTCTGTTTCAACGACCTGCAACACGCCACACTCAGTTACCAGCGACGACTGAAAGCCACCCTGAAAGATAAAAACAGCGACATCATCCTCTGTTCCATTGATGGAGAAGACCCCTACCGGGAAGGTGACTTCCTGAATGAACTGATTAGGGTCTATATCCAGGGAAAAATGAAGCTACAAAACGAAGCGCAACAAAAATCACTGGAATTCATCAACAACCAGCTCTCCGGGATCTCCGATTCCCTCAACTCGGCAAGCTCGAAATACGCCAGTTTCCGCTCCCGCAACCAAATCCTGAACTTCGACAGCGAAGGGCAGATGGTCATGGAAAATCTGAAGGACATCGAATCGCAACGGTTACAGAGCCAGATGCAACTGGAATATTTCCAGAGCCTGCTCGGCTACCTCAACAACAATGTGGATTTCAAAAGTGTGGTATCCCCTTCGGTCGTCGGGATCCAGGATGCCAACCTCAACGCCATGGTGCTCCACCTCAGCGAACTTTACAACCGCCGGCAGGTCATCTCCTTCAGCGCCAAAGAGAACAACCCCACCCTGCTCCTGATCGACAAGGAGCTGGGACAGACCCGGAAAAACCTGATTGAGAATGTATCCAACCTGATTATCAATACCAAAAAAACCATCTCTTCGCTCACCCAGCAAAAAAACAACATCGATCAGCGGTTGAACCGTCTCCCCGAAAAAGAGCAGCAACTCATTGGCATCCAGCGACAGTTTGAACTGACCAACGAAATATACACCTTCCTGCGTCAAAAACAGGCCGAGATCAGCATCTCACTGGCTTCCAGCATTCCCGATGTTCAGGTCATCGATGTGGCCCGTCCGGAAACAGCAACCCCTATTGGGATGAACGGCAAGATGAAACTGCTCATTGGTTTCTTTCTGGGGCTCCTGCTCCCGGCCGTGGTGATCCTCATCCGTAACTTTTTCGATGACACCATCCGCACCCAGGAAGATGTCG
>DAOQAB010000028.1:31115-36235 GCA_035353695.1 Prolixibacteraceae bacterium | reverse complement strand
GCCCCAAACCAATTTCCAGGGTTATCAAACCATTCGAATTCGTGGTTGCTTGTTGTGTCTCGGTATAAACAGCCTTTCCATTCCCGGATCCCTGCAATATACTAACTCTCATGCTTACTTTCTGATTTACAACCAACTGGCTTTTAACATCTCGCACAATAGCCTGATAACTCATCAACTCGGGGCTTTGCCCATAAGAAAAAACAGGCACCATTTGAAATGCCACCAATAAAAGAAGCATCTCCAAAATTCGAAGTATAAAATTGTTCATTTGAAAGCGGTTTGGTTCATTTAATAATTCTGAATGTATTATAGGTTCTTTTATTGAACAAAAATAGTTTTTCTATCAAAAGATCAACGAACAGATCTTAGTTTTAAACCAACGCTTTCAAATTGGTTTGATACACACTTAACCGGAATATTTACCGTCACAACACCAAACTTCATGAAGCAATGTGAAGAAGGACGCAACGGTTATGAAAGAAAAGTACAACAATCAGAGCAAGAACAATTAACATAAATCGAATTAAAAAAATTACATTTTTCAACAAAAAGCACTACAAAAAAATCAAATCTAATTTTTAAGGTTTTATTTTTTTACGGATTCATTTTTTATGGAAGATATCCTTTCTTTTAATGAAGAATACTTTCTATATTTACCTTCCTTGATTTGAAACCAATTTATTTGATGATTTTAAAACCTTAATCACTGCTATTAAAAGTTTTACATTATGATTTGGAATGAGAAAATTGAATGTGCATCTCGAGATTCGTTGATTCAGCTTCAATCGGAGAGATTGAGAAAAACGGTGGACCGTGTTTATCACAATGTGCCTTATTACCGAAAGAAGATGCAGGAATTGGGGCTAGTCCCCGGAGATATCAAATCGGTTGAAGATTTGACCAAGCTCCCGTTTACGTTAAAAACCGACTTGAGGGACAATTATCCTTTTGGAACGTTTGCCGTTCCCATGTCGGAGATTGTCAGAATCCATGCCTCATCAGGGACAACCGGAAGGCCTACGGTAGTGGGTTATACCCGCAACGACATTGCGATGTGGGCCGAAAACGTAGCCCGCTCGTTATGTATGGCCGGAGTTACCCAACACGATTTGGTTCAGGTGGCCTACGGATACGGCTTATTCACCGGTGGTCTTGGGATACATTATGGTACCGAGAACCTTGGCGCCAGCGTAATCCCAATTTCAGGTGGAAATACACAAAAGCAGATACAACTGCTTCAGGATTTCGGATCGACGGTCATCTGCTGTACCCCTTCGTACGTGCTTCACATTGCCGAAGTGCTGGAAGAGATGAAAATCGATCCATCCTCGCTCAAGCTTCGGGTTGGAGTTTTTGGTGCCGAACCATGGTCCGAAAACATGCGCAAAGAAATTGAGAAGAAGCTGCAAATAAAAGCAATCGACATTTATGGGCTTAGCGAAATCATGGGTCCGGGTGTCTCCTGCGAATGTGAATACCAGGCTGGTATGCACATTAACGAAGACCACTTCATCCCTGAGATCATCAACCCCGAAACGTTGCAACCGGTTGCCCCGGGCGAAATTGGGGAGTTGGTATTCTCAACGATTACCAAGGAAGGGATCCCGTTGCTGCGTTACCGCACCCGCGACCTTACCCGCCTGATTTACGACAAATGCGAATGCGGCCGCACCCTCGTCAGAATGGAAAAATGCAAAGGCCGCAGCGACGACATGCTCATTATCCGCGGGGTTAATGTCTTCCCGTCACAGGTCGAAAGCATTTTGCTGAATATGAGCGAAACCGAACCGCATTACCTCTTAATTGTTGAACGGGAAGGAAACCTCGACACACTCAAAGTTCAGGTAGAAGTTCAGGAACAGTTCTTCTCCGATGAAATTAAAGAATTGCAGAACCTGACCCGAAAGATCAAATACAAACTTGAAAGCACCCTTGGCATTTCAGTTACCGTTCAACTTGTTGAGCCAAAAACACTTGAACGGTCAGCTGGTAAAGCAAAGAGAGTAATTGATAACCGTCACATTTAAAAAATTTCCGTCATGATCATTAAACAACTTTCCGTATTTCTCGAGAACAAATCGGGACGATTGAGCGAGGTAACTACCGTTTTAGGTAAAGCCGGCATCAACATGACCGCTTTTAGTATTGCTGATACCAGCGATTTTGGTATCCTTAGGGTAATTGTCTCCGATCCGAAGAAAGCGTTGGA
The DNA here is from genome assembly GCA_035353695.1 of Prolixibacteraceae bacterium. Classification (GTDB taxonomy): domain Bacteria; phylum Bacteroidota; class Bacteroidia; order Bacteroidales; family Prolixibacteraceae; genus CAYMTR01. Next base: position 34,023 of record DAOQAB010000028.1, on the reverse strand, counting down.
AATCCTGAAAGAAAACAATTTTTCGGTAAGATTGACCGACGTAATCTGCCTGAAATGTGCCAATGAGCCGGGCTCACTGTCCAACATTCTGGAAATCCTCGACAACGAAGGGGTAACCATCGAATACATGTATGCCTTCTCAACCGGCGATACGGCGAACATTGTAATCAGACCGACCAATGTTCAAAAAGGAATTGAGATATTGCAGAAAAACAACATAGATCTACTAAATTCCAATGATTTATACTCGGTTTGAAACATGCAATTTCTTTAACATTAGCTAAAGAATAATCAAATAAATTGCATTTATTTTATTGTTCTTCTGTTTTTTATTATTTTCCCGCCCTGAAAATTTGAAAACACTTTTCAGGAGGATAAATTTTTGAATTTGAACAAAATATTAATGAAGCGTTATGACTCTCCGATTCCGTCACTTTAGTTTTATCATTATTGACCAATTATTCCCGGAGGAGTGATAACATACGATATTATCTGAACCCGGGATCAAAAAACCCGGGTTCTTTTTTTTAATCAGTTAATTATGGGCATTCAACAAATGGAAAAAGTGAAAAAAGTTGCCATACAAGGAGTGATCGGTTCGTTTCATGAAGATGCGGCCCAACGGTTCTTTTCCGACGAAAAAATCAAAATCATCGAATGCCGAACATTCCGGAAAGTATGCCAGATGGTCGACTCCGACGAAGCCGATATTGCTGTCATGGCTATTGAAAATGCCATCGCCGGAAGTCTGCTCGAAAACTACGGGCTGATCCGGGATTTTCACCTCCGCATTATTGGTGAAATCTACCTGAAGATCCAAATGAACCTGCTGGCAATGCCCGGGGTTAAAAAGTGCGATATCAAAGAGATCCACTCCCATCCGGTGGCATTAAAACAATGTGCCGAATACATCGACGGAACTTTTGGCGAAATTTCGCTCGACGATAATTTTGACACCGCCGGTGCAGCAAAAAATATTGCCAAAAACAAACTGATGGACGTTGCCTGCATCAGCAACGAACGTACCGCTCAAATTTATGGCCTCGAAATTCTGGACAAGGGGATTGAAACCAACAAACGGAATTATACCCGCTTCCTAATCCTTTCGAAACACAACAACCAGCTTTCGGAAGAGTCGAACAAAGCCTCTATCTGCTTCGAAGTTGGCCATTTCTATGGATCATTGGCACGAGTGCTCAACATTTTTGCCGAAAATGAGATCAACATGACCAAAATACAATCGGTACCCATCATTGGCAAACCCGATGAATATACGTTCCATGTGGACATTGAATGGGAAAACAACGACAATTACGAACACGCCATCCACAAGGTGCTGAAAAGCGTAACCAGTCTGACCATTCTTGGCGAATACGTCAGGGGCGAAAAGAAAATATACGATGTAATCTAAAACCGTCCTTCCCACACCTATTTAATATTCAAGATTTATGAGCCAGCACACATTAATTAACCCAGAAATTGTCAGAAAGAATCTTTCAAAGCTGAACATTTCCGACATGAACAAAGCTTCCATCCGGGAAGTGGTTCAGGTGGTCGACATGATTGAAGAAGAAACCGGCGAAAAGTTTGTTAGGATGGAGATGGGTGTTCCGGGCCTTCCTGCTTCAAAAATCGGGATCGATGCCGAAATTGAAGCGCTCAATAAAGGAATGGCATCCCTTTATCCCAACATCAACGGAATTCCGGAACTTAAAACCGAAGCGGCCCGTTTTGTGAAAAACTTCATCAACATTGAAGTAAAACCCGAAAACTGTGTTCCGGCAACAGGTTCCATGCAGGGCACGTATGCCCTGTTTCAGGTGGCATCGTGCTGCGACGAAACGAAAGATTCCGCCCTTTTCATCGATCCCGGCTTCCCGGTACAGAAACAACAGTTTATGATGATTGGCAGCAAGTTCGAATCGTTCGATGTTTACAACTTCCGGGGTGAAAAACTGCGGGAAAAACTGGAATCCTATTTTTCAAAAGGAAACATTCATTCCATCATTTATTCCAATCCCAACAATCCAACCTGGGTTTGCCTCACCAACGAGGAACTGAAAATAATTGCAGAACTGGCTGATAAATACGACGTAATTGTAATGGAAGACCTTGCCTATTTCGGTATGGATTTCAGGAAAGGCATTTTAAAACCGGGTGTACCTCCTTTTCAGGCTTCCGTAGCGAACTATACCGACAATTTTGTGTTATTTATCTCAGCCTCGAAAATATTTTCGTATGCAGGACAACGGATTTCGGTCGTGGTGATGTCGGAAAAATTATATAACCGCCATTATCCGAACCTGGAAAAACGGTTCCAGATGAAAGGGTTTGGGAACACGGTCATCTATCGTGCACTCTACGCACTTTCCTCCGGGGTAACGCATTCTGTTCAGTTTGGCATGGCCGCCATGCTCAAGGCTGCAAACGAAGGAATTTTCGATTTTGTGGGTGAAGTAAGTGAGTATGGCGAAAAAGCCCATATCATGAAAAAACTTTTCACCACGAATGGCTTCAAAATATTGTATGATAAAGACATTGATCAGGAAATTGCTGATGGTTTTTATTTTACTTTGAGCTATCCGGGAATGAAAGCTGGAGAACTGCTCATGGAGATGATGAGTTACGGAATCAGCGCCATTACGTTGTTAAGTACCGGAAGCAAACAGGAAGGGTTGAGGGCATGTGTGGCTCCGGTAAACAGAAATCAGTTTGCTGATCTGGAACAAAGATTGAAGCAGTTTCATATCGATCATCCGGTGGTGAAAGAGTGAAAAACTGAAGGACTGAAAAACTGAAGGATTGAAGGATTGAATAACTGAAGGATGTTGCCATTTTGGAATTTGTTCCGAAATCGGGATTGGAATTTGGAATTTTTTCGAGCATCGAGCATCGAGTATCCAGCATC
>DAOQAB010000028.1:27741-31015 GCA_035353695.1 Prolixibacteraceae bacterium | reverse complement strand
AGCATCGAGTATCCAGCATCCAGTATCGAGCATCCAGTATCGAGCATCCAGTATCGAGCATCCAGTATCGAGCATCCAGAAACAAGAAATAGTAAATAAAATTTATAAATCACAAATAAGATGGCGAAAGCAAGAGGAGCGGTAGTAGTTGACAAAGAAAAATGCAAAGGTTGTAAACTTTGTGTTGTCGCTTGTCCCTACGATGTTTTAAGCCTCCACAAAGAGGTAAACAGCAAAGGATACAATTATGCGTACATGATTCATCCTGAAGCCTGTATCGGTTGCAGCAATTGTGGTGTTGTATGCCCCGATAGTTGTTTAACGGTTTACCGGGTTAATTCCTGAACAGCAGGAAAGTAATTACAAAACTTTAAAATGATCCATAAAATGGGAGAATTACGTTTAATGAAAGGGAACGAGGTAATAGCCGAAGCTGCAATACGTTGTGGATGCGACGGATATTTTGGTTACCCCATTACCCCTCAATCTGAAATTTTGGAAACATTAATGGCCCGCCGTCCCTGGGAAGAAACCGGCATGGTGGTTCTTCAGGCCGAAAGCGAAGGAGCATCCATCAACATGCTTTATGGAGCTGCTTCCTCAGGGAAGAAAGTAATGACTTCGTCTTCAAGCCCTGGTATCAGCCTCATGTCCGAAGGTCTTTCGTACCTGGCCGGAGCTGAATTACCTGCTCTGATTGTAAATGTACAGCGCGGAGGCCCGGGACTGGGAACCATCCAACCTTCTCAGTCCGACTATTTTCAAGCAACCAAAGGAGGCGGTCACGGCGACTTTCACCTCATCGTACTGGCTCCGGCATCGGTCCAGGAGATGAACGACTTTGTCGACCTGGGTTTCGAACTGGCATTCAAATACAAAAACCCTGCACTGATCCTTGCCGACGGTGTAATTGGCCAGATGATGGAAAAAGTTGAGCTAAGCGACTATAAACCCCGCTGGACCGAAGCGGAAATTGAAAAGCTGAACGGAAGCTGGGCTGCAAACGGGAAAAAACCGTATCGCGAAAGATATATTAAAACCTCGCTGGAACTGGTTGCCGACGTACAGGAAAAAAACAATTACCGGATCCAGGCCAAATACCAGAAAATGCGCGAAGAAGAGGTCCGTTACGAAATGATCGGATGCGACGATGCCGAATACATCATTGTGGCTTTCGGTCTTTCTGCACGCCTAAGCCAAAAAGCCATTCAGGTGCTTCGTGAAAAAGGAATCAAGGTTGGTTTATTAAGGCCGATAACCTTATTCCCTTTCCCCACAAAAATCATTAGCGAACTGGCAGACCGGGTAAAAGGATTCCTCTGTGTCGAAATGAATTCAGGACAAATGGTAGAAGACGTTCGCCTTGCGGTTAACGGAAAAACCAAAGTGGAATATCACGGCCACATGGGAGGAATTATTTCCAACCCAACCGAAGTTGCCGAAGTTCTTCAATCAACTCTAATCGGAGGATAAATCATGGCAGAAATCCAATTACAAGATATCATTAAACCGGAAAACAAGGTTTACGGTAAATCAAAAGTACTGACCGACAAAACCATGCACTATTGCTATGGTTGCAGTCACGGGGTTGTTCACAAACTGGTGGCCGAAGTAATCGAAGAGATGGGCATTCAGGATAAAACCATCGGGATATCGCCGGTTGGTTGCTCGGTGTTTATGTACGACTATCTGAACATCGACTTTCTGGAAGCAGCGCACGGCAAAGCCCCGGCACTGGCAACCGGTTACAAACGCACCAATCCCGACAAGTATGTCTTTACCTATCAGGGCGACGGCGACCTGGCTGCCATCGGCACCGGAGAAACGTTCCATGCAGTAAACCGCGGCGAAAACATTGTGATGATCTTCATCAACAACGCCATCTATGGGATGACCGGAGGACAAATGGCGCCAACAACACTGGTTGGACAGGTTACCTCCACAACCCCTCGTGGCCGTGACGTTGAATTAAATGGTTACCCGCTGAAGATCACCGAGCTGTTGGCTCAACTTCCCGGTGCGGCGTATGTTACCCGCCAAAGTGTACACACTCCGGCCAATGTTCGCAAATGCAAGAAAGCCATCCGGAAAGCATTCGAAAACTCGGCCAAAAACATTGGTACTTCGTTTGTAGAAGTGGTTTCAACCTGTAACTCCGGCTGGAAGATCGACCCGGTTGCTGCAAACAAGTGGATGGAAGAGAACATGTTCCCGTTCTACCCGCTGGGCGACCTGAAAGACAGCACCCGCGACGATGTAAATAATTTTGTAGTCCAAAAACTAAAGAAATAGAACCATGACAGAAGAAATTATCATTGCAGGCTTCGGAGGACAAGGGGTCCTTTCGATGGGAAAAATCCTGGCTTATTCAGGGATGATGCAAGACCACGAAGTGTCATGGTTTCCTTCGTACGGACCAGAGATGCGCGGCGGAACAGCCAATGTAACTGTGATCATCAGCGACGACCGGATCTCTTCGCCAGTGCTGAGCCACTACGACACGGCAATCATTCTGAACCAGCAATCACTCGATAAATTTGAAAATGCCGTGAAACCGGGCGGGGTTTTAATTTATGATCCCAACGGGATAATCCACGAGCCAACCCGTACCGACATCCGCGTTTACAAAATTGAAGCAACCCGGATTGCGGCCGAAAGAAACCAACCTAAAATATTCAACATGATTGTTTTGGGCGCTTACCTGAAAGCAAAACCGCTGGTAAAGAAAGACAACGTTCGCAAAGGGCTCGAAAAATCGCTGCCCCAAAGGCATCATAACATGATCCCTGAAAACCTTGCAGCGCTTGAGATCGGCGAAAACGAACTGATACAAATCAGGTAGTAATACGTAAAAATAACCATAGAAAAAGGGAGCTCAAAAGGCTCCCTTTTCCATTCATAATCCTAAAGAATTACTCAATCACCAATTTTCTGACAATTTTCTGATTGTTGTTTTGTACAATAACAAAATATACTCCTTTTCTATATTTTCCAATATCGATTCTGGTCACACCGCTCCCGGCCATCTGGTGGTTTACGACTGCCCCCGAAAGGGTCGTCATAATGATTTCGGAACCTGCTTTTATTCCATCTACAACAAAATAACTGGTTGCCGGATTCGGAAAGACATTCACCGCCGGATATTCCTGCTCGGTGATCCCGGTTGTTTGTTGAAAGTTGGCCGTCAGATTCCGGTCTGAATGAACGACAAAAGTATAATTAGCCGAGGCAGAAACCTCTGTTCCATTTTCGGTCCAGTTCACAAATTCATATC
>DAOQAB010000028.1:0-27641 GCA_035353695.1 Prolixibacteraceae bacterium | reverse complement strand
ATGGCAGTTACCGAAGAACCCTTCAGTACGGTTCCGGCGCCACTTATCGTCCCGCCTGTTGCGGGATTGGCAGATAACGACAACGCAACATTCACCTCCTTCAGTTTGAAGTTGGCAACCAGATTTCGGTCTGACGCAACAACGAATGTATAGTTAGCCGAGGTAGAAACCTCTGTCCCATTTTCAGTCCAGTTCACAAATTCATAGCCACTGGCGGGCGTTGCGATGGCAGTTACCGAAGAACCCTTCAGTACGGTTCCGGCGCCACTCACGGTCCCGCTTTCGGCGGGTTTTGCTGAAAGCCACAAAGTAACATTCACCACCTTCTGTCTGAAGTTGGCAACCAGATTCCGGTCTGACGTAACAACAAACGTATAATTGGCCGAGGTAGAAACCTCAACCCCATCATCAGTCCAGTTCACAAATTCGTATCCACTGGCGGGTGTTGCAATGGCGGTTACCGAAGAATCCTTCAGTACGGCTCCGGCGCCACTCACCGTCCCGCCTGCTGCTGGATTGGCTGATAGCGACAACGTAACATTCACCACCTTCTGTCTGAAGTTGGCAACCAGTTCCAAGTCTGACGTAACGATAAACGTATAATTGGCCGAGGTAGAAACCTCAACCCCATCATCGGTCCAGTTCACAAATTCGTATCCAGTGGCGGGTGTTGCAATGGCGGTTACCGAAGAACCCAGAGGAACGGTTCCTTCGCCACTCACGGTCCCGCTTTCGGCGGGTTTTGCTGAAAGCCACAACGTAACATTCACCACCTTCTGTCTGAAGTTGGCAACCAGATTCCGGTCTGACGTAACAACAAACGTATAATTGGCCGAGGTAGAAACCTCTGTTCCATCTTCAGTCCAGTTTACAAATTCATAACCCGTTGCGGGGGTAGCAACAACGGTAACTGGATCTCCGGACAAATAACTAGCAGAAAGATTACTCACCGTACCACCCTCTTGAGGTTCTCGACCTGCAGTAATAACATAGTACTCTATTACATTATTTAATGTAACCGTAATCGAAATATCCAACGACAATTTGCCATCACTTACGGTTACAACCAGAAAATATTCATTTTTTGTCTCGTAATCAAGTTTCGAACCGTCGGCTACAACCAGCGTACGATCAACAATTTTGAAAGCGCCATTTTCATCTCCCTGCTTAATGGAATATATCAGTGCATCATTTTCAGGATCACTTACCGTAATCGAAAAAACATAGGCCCCATTTGGTGCATTTTCGTCAATCGAAGCATTGGTTACCTGTCCCAAAAACCGGGGAGCTTCGTTCTCATTGGTCACTTCAATTGTAAACGCCTTTGTCATTAGCCCACCTTTACCATCGTTTACGGCAACATTAATATTCAATGTTTTAACAGATTCATAGTCGACTGAATTATTAAGGAACAATTGATTGCCGGTGATCGTAAAAAGAGAATTGTCTTTATCGGTTGTACCGTCTCCCTGAATCAATGAAAAAGTATGGGTATCGCCTTCATCCGGATCAACAGCAGAAAAAGCACCAACCAAACCTTCAAAATTTTCTACCACAGTAGTTTTGCTGAGAGTAATATCGGTCGGGTTATGATTCCCTTTTTTTACGGTCACAACAAGATTCTGCGATTTCAAGGTCAAATCAGTTACGACCGAATTGGTTACCTCAAACCGATAGGTTCCTGCATTTGCCATTTCAACAAAAGGAACCGAGTAAACCGGGCTACTTCCTGAATAAACTTCCGCATTATTATAGAACCACTTATAAAGATTGTTGCTTCCACCCAGCCCATAAACAGAGAGAGCGGAGGCATCGAGGGTTAACGTTTGGCCCTCATTTACAGAAACGGCATCGTCAAGTAGCGGCAGATTCTTTGCGGGTGCGTAATATTTATTTTCCGACTCATTGATTTTTCCAAAAACCGGCTCTATATCGGCAAAAGTAAAGTAGTTACCTTGAATGGTCAACAAATAAATGGGCGTAGCAAAAAGCTTCTCGGGAATGGCACCAAACAACTGGTTGTAGTCTATTTGAAAATATTGAAGAACAAAATCGCCATAATGTTCCGGAATTGTACCAGTGAAATTATTGTTCGAAAAAGAGAGACGGTAAATATCTGTTGTATTGGTCAGCTGGGGCAGTGAACCATCCAATTTATTATTATCGCAATGAAATTCATGAAGGTTCAAATTATTAAGTGAAGGGGGGAGTTCTCCTTCGAGATTATTACCAAAAATCTCAAGATCATTTAGATTTGGTACCTTGTCAAAAATATCGGGAACCGTACCGGTTATCCCACATCTGTTGAGATCCAAGACCAACAAATCGGGCCAACTCTCGATAAACTCCGAAGGGAATGGAATATTCAGGTTATTACCGGCCATTGCAAAAATCTTCATCATCGTAAGCTGCTTCAGCGTCGATGGCAGTGGCCCCGACATGTCATTATAGTTTAATGCCAGGCTATTCAAATGCTTCAATCCACCAATTTCAGACGGAAGGGTACCTGTTAAATTGTTGTCATAAAAGTTCAACTCGGTAACGTGTCCCTCATCAATCCACAAAATTCCCTTCCAACTCGTTGTCACGTCGTCTTTCGTGGCTGTTGTATTGATGTTCTCCCATCCTGTACGGTCGGTCCAGTGGTCACCACCCGTCGCATTATAAAATGCTTTCAATGCCTGAAACTCTTCTTCGGTCACTTGCGCCTTAAGGGAGAAGGCGGTTACAAGAAGAATAATCATAAAATAAATTTTTTTCATCATAGTAGTTTTAAATTGGAAAAAAACAGAGGGGAAGATTTTGTATCTTCCCCTCTTCAAATTAACAATATATATTGCGTCGATGATCACACGCTTTCAAAACGGTTATCCCCGTTTTCAAGACATTTTGAACCAATTCCAATTTTTAGGCTACTTTTTTGAACAAGCCAGCCCCGCATCAAAAGCTTTCAGGTTAATATCGATGATCTTTTGCCCTTTCTCCGAAAAAATAGAGACAATCGCTTCTTTTAGTTTTTCGACTGAAATTCCGAGGAAAGGTGCAGCCACCCCAAGCATCACAATATTGGATGCCTTGGCAGAACCTGCCTCACGGGCCAGATGCTCCGCTTCGACGGCAATGCTGTGGGGCAATTTCTCAATCTGCGAAAACAACTCATGCTCGTCGGGATAATTGGGAATATTTTTGAAACAATCTTTACTGGTTATAACCCAACCACCGTCATTTAAATACGGAATGTAACGAAGACTTTCCATTGGTTCAACCGAAATAATCAGGTCGGCCCCTGAAAGAGGGATCAAGTCGGAATAAATTGGACTGTCGGAAATGCGAAGGTTCGACTGTACAGCCCCACCCCGCTGGCTCATTCCATGAACTTCGGCCTGTTTTACATGATAACCAATGGATAATGCAGCAAAATCGATTACTGAGGCAATGGACAAAATCCCTTGTCCGCCAACACCTGCCAATATGATATCTTTTTTCATCTTATTCGTGTTTACAATTTTTTACCAGCGGTTCATCTTTCTTCTCCGTTTTTTTTCTTTTCAATTGGGTTTGAATACATTCACGCACCGACAGGATTACCGAAACGTCGTTGTAAGCAATCTCTTCACGGAGAATAGCCACATTTTCCTCAAAATTCTTAGCCAGAGGCTCTATCACACGGATGTGCTCAGGTTTAACTCCAACGCCAATACAAATCTCCGCCATTTTACCGGTACCGGCAGAATCCTGCCCTCCGGTCATGGCCGTAGTGGAGTTATCGGAAATGATGATGGTAACCGGAGAATGATCGTTCACGGCATCGAGCAACCCGGTAATCCCGGAATGGGTAAAAGTTGAATCGCCAATCACCGCCACCGCCGGGCTGAAACCTGCATCGGCAGCGCCTTTGGCCATGGTTATGGATGCACCCATGTCGACACAGGTGTGTACAGCATTGTAAGGCGGCAGAGCGCCCAGGGTATAACAACCGATATCGGCAAAAACTTTGTGGTATTCCACATCGGCAAGGGCAGCATTCAATGCATCGAAGGTATCGCGGTGGCTGCAACCCTGGCAAAGTTGTGGCGGACGACCTTTCACGATCTCATCGATCGACTGAACCGTACTTTTCTTCAAACTAAGCGAAACGGCAACATTATCAGGAGTAAGTTCACCTTCGCGAACTACCACACCATTTAGTTTTCCATCAATCGGGAAAGTATTCCCATCGTTCAGATAGCCTCTCAAAAGCTCTTCATAAATCGGATACCCCTCTTCAAGTACCAATACCTTAGAGGAGTTTTTGAACAACTCTTCAACTTTCTTCCGGGGCATCGGATATTGAGAAATCTTCAAAATATTATATTCGGACTGCAATCCGGCAATGTTCTCCATCAGGTAGTTATAGCCTATCCCAAAAGCAATGACCCCTTTACCTTCCGGATTATTTATTTCCAACGAATTCAGGGCCGATTTTTCCGATTCATTTTCGAACTCTTGCTGCAATTCAACCAACCGATGATATTTTATCCGGGAATAAGCAGGAAGCAGCATAAACTGCACCGGATCATCTGGCAATTTAACTGGATTCTGTGCCATTGGCTCTTTACGGACAATGCCTGAACGGGAATGGGATAACCGGGTCGGAATCCTCATCATGACCGGGGTTTTGTATTTTTCCGAGATTTCAAAACCATATCGTACTGCGTCATACGCTTCTTGCTGGGTCGAAGGTTCAATTACCGGAATCATCGCAAACTTCCCAAAAAAACGCGAATCCTGCTCATTTTGTGAAGAATGCATCGACGGGTCGTCGGCGACAACCAGAATCAAACCACCGTTTACACCCGTTACCGCAGAATTGATAAAAGCATCGGCAGCCACATTAAGCCCCACGTGCTTCATGCAAACCATACTCCTTTTTCCGGTAAACGACATCCCAATAGCTGCTTCATAGGCTGTTTTCTCGTTGGTCGACCAACTGGAACGAATTCCCTTTTGAACGGCTTCTTTTGAATTTTGAATATAGGTCGTGATTTCAGTAGAAGGTGTACCCGGATATGCATAAACTCCGCTGAGTCCTGCATCAATGGCGCCCTGTGCAATGGCTTCGGCACCCAAAAGCAACATATTTTCCATTCTGAATCTATTTAAAATGATGGGGGAACAAATAAAATAAATAGCAGCCAATTCTGCAAAGAAGAGGAGAAAATAAAAGGAGAAACAACCATAGAAATAACCCTTCACGGGATCCCCACAAACAACTATTGTTACAAATGACTTTTAAACTTTCCTCTATTAAAAAAATTTTCTACTTTAGGGAACTACATTAGGAAAGAGGAGATTTATGATAACAGTAGTGGAATCTATGGGGGTAACAGATTCTATTGGCATGATAAATTTAAGCATTACAGGAACCATTATTCTTTCTGCTGCATTTGCCGCATTTTTTGTCGGAGTGATTTATCTGTTTCAACGCCATAGCAATCTGAAGAATGCCATACGGCTTAAGAAAGAAGTAACGGCACTTCATTCAAAAATTTCGAAGCTAAATTCTGAGATTGAACTTCGGACCTCCAATTTGGAACAGGCCTTACAAAAAGCGGAAGAAGCCAATCGCCTCAAAAGTCTCTTTCTTGCCAATATGAGCCACGAAATCAGAACTCCGCTAAATGGCATCATGGGGTTTTCGGAGCTCATTGTTGACCCGGAAATCAGTGAAGATTTAAAACAGGAATTTTCAGTGCATATCGCTCAAAACAGCGACCAGCTACTAAAACTGATCGACCAGATATTCCATCTTTCGATCATTGAAACAGGCAAGGTACGAATTACCCGCGAAGAATTCCGGATCAAACTCCTGCTGTTATCTCTTGAACCAAAATTCCAGCACAAAATCCGAGAATCAAAAAAGAACATCAAGCTGCGCTTAAATGTCAACCTGAAAGAAGATAAAATCATTACCGACTACGCGAAACTCGAACTGATCATTCAGAATCTTTTCGATAATGCCCTGAAATTTACCGAACGCGGTTATATCGACATTGAATATGCCCGAACCAAAGACGAATTTTTGTTCATCGTATCCGACACCGGTTGCGGCATTGCAGACGATGAATATGAAATCATTTTCGATCCGTTTACACAGGGAAGTGAAACGCTCAAAAAAATTAAAGGCGGTAGTGGGCTGGGACTTTCAAACGTCAAAAACTATGTTATTCTTTTAGGCGGGAAAGTGTGGTGCGAAAAGAACCAACCTCAAGGACTTACGTTCTACTTCACCTTGCCGGCAATAGCCACCAGTAACGGAAAAACCTTCCACCACGACCTGCACACAAGCCGGAATTAGCGCTATTCAACAAAAAAAAATCACCAAAAGAACCGAAAGGCATCAAATTTCAATCATTTTCACATTCTTCTGTAACTTATTTCCCTTCATTTCGACTTATGGATTGTAATTAATTTTTTGGTACAGATACTAATCATCCAAAAATGACAGTTACCGATAAAAAACAACATTTCATCTATTCAAAAGATGTATTTGAATGTGAAATTTTGACTTTTGATTGAAATTTGAAAATGACACTTTTTAAATAGCCATGATAACAATTAAGAATCTACACAAATCCTATTACACCGGCACCAACAGCTTACATGTTTTGAAAGGCATATCCCTTCACGTTGAACAAGGTGAATTTGTATCGATCATGGGATCATCCGGATCGGGAAAATCGACCTTGCTCAATATTCTGGGAATCCTCGACAATTACGACCAGGGTTCATACGAATTGGGAGGAAAATTGATCAAAGACATGAGCGAAAAGAAAGCTGCAATATACCGGAATGAAACATTGGGGTTCATTTTCCAGTCGTTCAACCTGATTTCTTTCAAGAACGCCATGGAAAATGTTGCCCTGCCGTTGTATTACCAGGGGGTTAACCGGAAAAAACGCAACAAACTGGCGCTTGAATACCTCGACCGGTTTGGATTGCTTGAATGGGCCGACCACATGCCCAACGAACTTTCGGGAGGACAAAAACAACGAGTGGCCATTGCCCGGGCGTTAATATCGCAACCCAAAGTAATCCTGGCCGATGAGCCAACCGGAGCTCTCGACACGCAAACCTCTTACGAAGTGATGGACACCCTGAAAGAAATCAACCACCAGGGTATCACCATTATCATCGTTACCCACGAGCACGATATTGCTGCTATGACCAGTAAGATCATTAAACTGCGCGACGGGGTAATCGGCGATATGATTGTAAACGGAGACCTGGCTTCGTTCAAAAAAAGTTATGCAAAGGACCTGGCAACACTGTAAGCAATGTTTGATATAGATAAATGGCAAGAGATATTTAGTACCATCAAGAAAAACAAACTGCGTACAATATTAACAGGCTTCTCGGTTGCCTGGGGTATTTTTATGCTGATGGTGCTACTGGGTGCCGGAAATGGCCTCAGCAACGGCGTGAGTTCTAATTTTGAAGGAAACTCCATCAATGCCATGTGGATATGGAGCCGTGAAACCAGTATGCCTTACCAGGGATACAAAACCGGACGAAGAATTCAGCTTACCATGGACGACTTTAACGCCGTCAAAAAAATGGATAAAGTCGATAAGATTTCTGCCCGGTACTGGATTGGCGACCGCACCTATGCTTTTGGCAATGAATACGGCACTTATCAAACACAGGCATGTCATCCCGATTATATCTTCATCGAAAAGTTCATCATCAAAGAAGGCCGTTTCATCAACGACATCGACATGGAGCACGACCGCAAGGTGATGGTCATTGGGGAAGACATCCAAAAAGCGCTTTTCAAAAACACCGACCCGATTGGCCAGTTCATTAAAGTGGGTGATGTCCCTTTTAAAGTCGTTGGAGTATATACCGAAAAAGATCCAAGAGAAGGAACCCGTCAGGGATTAATACCTATAACCACAGCCCAGCGGCTTTTCAATGCTGGCAATAATATCCATAACATTGCACTCTCAACGCTCGATGTTTCTAAAAATGAAAGCGAACAGATCGAAAAAAACATACGGGAAGATATTGCCAAAAGGCACAAATTCGACCCAAAGGACGAAAGGGCTTTAGGTTCCTATAACTCACTGAAAGACTACATTCAAACCATGAGCATCTTTAGTGCCATTAAAATGTTTGTATGGCTTATTGGTATTGGAACGTTGATTGCGGGAATTGTTGGTGTAAGCAACATCATGCTCATTGTTGTAAAAGAACGCACCAAAGAAATTGGAATCCGAAAAGCTTTGGGCGCCACTCCGGGATCCATCATCGGATTGGTACTACTTGAATCCATTCTGATCACTGCTCTTGCCGGGTACATCGGAATGTTTCTGGGAATTAGCATTATGGAGGGCGTAAACTTTATGATGGAACACCAGGCACAGGCTTCCGTTGGCGCCAATGGTGATCAGGGAGAATTCCGGATGTTTATGAACCCAACCGTCGATCTGCGAATTGCCGTTAGTTCCATGCTACTATTGGTTACGGCCGGGGCACTTGCCGGTTACATACCGGCCAAGAAAGCTTCATCCATCAGGCCCATCGAAGCACTGCACGATGAATAGCCCCATCTTAAAAATTAAAAACACAATCAATAAACACAAAACTTATCAAAAGCCATGTTTGATATCGATCGTTGGAATGAAATAATCAGTGCATTAAAGAAAAATAAGCTCCGCAGCCTTTTAACGGCATTCGGTGTCTTCTGGGGTATTTTTATGCTCATCGTGATGGCCGGTGCAGGAAAGGGACTTGAACGGGGAATTACCGAAGGCGTGGGTCAGGTCGCTACCAATTCATTTTTCCTTTGGACAGAAAGCACCAGTGAACCCTATAAAGGTTTCAGACGGGGCCGTTATTGGAGCTACGACAATGAAGACATTGCATTCATCAAAAACAACATTGAAGAAACCGACGTTATTGCGCCGAGGCTCTTCGGCTGGAGAGGCGGAAACAACACGTTGCGGGGCGATAAATACGCCAGCTTTTACATTAAGGGAGACTATCCTGTCTGGACAAAGATTGATCCCATTGATATTTTAAAAGGACGCTGGATAAACGATGTGGACGTAGCTCAGAAAAGAAAGATCTGTGTGATCGGCGAAAAGGTGAAAGAAGAGATGTTTAAACCCGAAGAAGATCCGATTGGCCAATATCTCAGGGTAAATGGAGTTTATTACCAGATTGTCGGGTTGATACGTCCTATTTCAACCATCCACATCAATGGACGAACCGAGGAAAGCATCTTCCTGCCTTTTACAACCATGCAGGCAGCCTATAATTATGGGAGCGATGTTCACATGTTTGGCATTACCGCAAAAAAAGGAATCAGTGCAAGCGTTGTGGAAGAAAAAGTAATGGCTGCCTTAAAAGAAAAACACTCCATTGCACCGAACGATGTGCAGGCAATTGGCCACGTAAACCTTGAGAAACAGTTCAAAATGTTTAGCAATCTTTTCATGGGCATCCAAATCTTAACCTGGATTGTCGGAATTGGGACACTGCTGGCCGGAGTAATTGGAGTAAGCAACATCATGCTGGTAATCATCAAGGAACGCACCCAGGAAATTGGGGTAATGAGGGCGATTGGCGCCACTCCCCGCAAAATCATTTCTCAAATCATCATGGAGAGCGTTTTCCTTACCACCATTGCCGGCTATTTTGGACTCTTCTTTGGGGTTCTGCTACTTGAGGGTGCCAATAAAGCCCTTGAGATGGCCGCTGCCAGTGGAAACAAGGATATTTTTATCAAAGACCCCGGCGTCAATTTCGGAGTAGCGGTAGCTTGTCTTATGATCCTGATCATCTCAGGGGCCATTGCAGGTTATATTCCTGCCCGGAGAGCCATCGAAATAAAGCCAATAGATGCACTGAGGGCTGAATGATACTAAACGGAATACAAAATAAACTGAAATATTGAAAAATACCAGCTCGCAAGTCGAGCACCAGTAACAAACTTCAATTTGAAATAAATAGAAAATAATAAATTACAAACGGTCATGAAAAAATTTTGGAAAATCTTCGGAATAACATTATTGGTTGCCCTCTTTTTGGGAACATTCTACTTTCTTTATTCCAAAAACAAAAAGAAACCTGATGTTTTCAAAACCGAAGTGGCTAAGTACGACAAAATTATAAAGAAAACAGTAGCCACCGGTTCGGTAAAACCTCGTAAAGAGATTGAAATTAAGCCACAGGTATCGGGTATTGTCGATGAGGTATATCTGGAAGCCGGGCAAATGGTCAAAAATGGCGATGTCATTGCCAAAGTGACCATTATCCCCGACATGGTAAACCTGAACAATGCCGAATCGCGGGTCAACGTAGCAAAGCTGAACTTCGACGACTCAAAAATCGACTACGACAGGCAAAAGGAACTCTTTGACAAAAAAGTCATTCCGTATGAAGAATACCAAAAAGCCCAACTGGCATTCAATACCGCAAAAGAAGAACTCACCTCCGCTGAAGATAACCTTGAACTGATCAAGAAAGGAGTTACCAAAAAATCGGCAAAAACAACCAATACCCTGATCCGTTCAACCATTAACGGAATGATCCTCGATGTGCCTATCAAGGAAGGAAATTCGGTAATCCAAGCCAATACCTTTAATGCAGGAACAACCATTGCCGTTGTTGCCGACATGGGTGATATGATTTTCGAAGGGAAAGTGGATGAGACCGAAGTTGGAAAAATACACGAAGGAATGGACATCATTCTTACTATCGGCGCCATCGAAAGCGAAACCTTCAATGCCGTTCTTACCTATCTTTCACCCAAAGGGGTAGAAGAAAACGGAGCCGTTCAGTTCCCGATCAAAGCCGATGTGAAACTGAAAGAGGGACAATTCATCCGTTCGGGTTACAGTGCCAATGCCAGCATCGTCATCGACCGCCGCGATAGCGTGCTCGTTATTCCCGAAAGCCTGCTGAAATTTGAAAAAGATTCAGCGTTTGTCGAAGTTGAAACCGACTCCCAGAAATTTGAAAAACGCTTTGTGAAAGTTGGGCTATCGGATGGCATCAACATTGAAGTTGTTCAGGGCTTATCGACCAAAGAACGCATCAAAGGCGAAAAAATCGACCCGAAGGAGCTCAAAAACAAAGCAAAAGAAGCAGGTAAATAACCAGAATACGAAACAATTATGAGAAAGATTTTCACACTATTGCTTGTTGGCACCCTGTTTATCCAGGCTCAGGCCCAGGAAAAATGGTCGCTCCAAAAGTGCATCGATTATGCATTAGCCAACAACATCACGATAAAGCAATACGAGGTTAGTACCGAATATCAGCAAAACGAATTGAAGCAAGCCAAAAACAACCGCTTGCCCAATTTAAATGCGAGTGTCTCACAAAGCCTCAGTTTTGGCCGTTCCCAACAATCGGACGGGACCTACAAGGCATTGAATACTTCGACTACCGATTTTTCAATCGGAGCCTCTGCCACCCTGTTCAACGGTGGAAGGTTGAATAACAATATTGTCAATCTTGACTATACGTTCAAAAAGAGTATCGAGGACCTGCAAAAAGCGAAAGATGATGTAACCTTAAATATTGCTTCCGGCTTTCTTGAAATCCTCTTCGCTAAAGAGCTGATCAAGGCAGCTGAAGCTCAAATTGATCAAACCCAAAAGCAGGTAGAACGGACCAAGCAACTGGTTGATGCAGGGAAAGTGGCCGAAGGCACCTTGCTGGAACTCTATGCTCAGGAAGCACGCGAAGAACTCGATCTGGTCACAAAACAAAATTCGCTGCAAATCGCTTTAATGAACCTTTCACAGCTCCTTGAACTGGATTCCTATTCGGGCTTTGATGTTGAAATTCCTGAGTTACCGGAAATAAAGGCTCAATCGTCGGTTACCAATGCTTCATCGGTATACGAAAAAGCGGTATTGAACCGTCCCGAGATCAGGAGCGCCGATTACCAGCTCAAAAGTGCAGAAGCGCAGCTGAAAGTAGCCAAAAGCGGTCTCTACCCCAGCCTTTCGGCAAGTGCCGGATTTGGTGACCCTTATTACAATGTTCTGAATGTAACGGAAGATGATTTTGGCACACAGCTCAAAAACAACACCAGCAAATATCTTGGGTTGTCGTTAGACATTCCTATTTTCAATAAATTCCAGAACCGGACCAACATTGAAAATTCAAAGCTCCAGATCAGGAACTATCAACTGCAACTTGAAAGCACCAAAAAAGAGTTGCGCAAACAAATTGAACAGGCTTACACCAATGCCGTTGCGGCTCAAAAGAAATTCAGTGCCAACATGGTTGCCGTAAAGTCAATGACCGAATCGTTCCGCTACATTGAAGAAAAATACAGCGTTGGAAAAGTTAACTCGGTTGAATACAACGATGCCAAATCGAAACTGGCTATTGCAGAATCGGATTTAATCCAGGCCAAGTACGAATTTATTTTCCGTTCAAAAATCCTCGATTTTTATAATGGAATACCCATACAACTTTAGAAGGGCACATTTTTTATTTAAAGTAAATGCAGACGAGCGCTCAGAAATGGGCGCTTTTTTTATCGTTGAATATTCTCCGTTGGGGATGTCGCTTCATACTGCACAAACATCTTCAAATTCAAACTGGCGCATTTTCTTTGTGAAAGCTTCTGTTTGATCCTTCATTTTCCCATCCTCTATTTTATAAAAGTGCTGGTTCGTGACAGGAGAATCCAACCCTCCGAGTTCTTCCACATAAGGCCCCAGTTTGATGTAATCGAAACTTTCCGGCGAACACCCCGAAGGCAGGTTGTTTTTCCCCGAATACCATGCCGTCCGGAGACGCCGATTGCTCGATTCCCTGACAAACAGCGACAACTGCTCTACACTCCCGGGCTCGGAATCCCCACCCATGAAGCAAACGCAGGTAATCGCATTCGTGTACCGGCCCAATAAATTGGCCAAAGCCTCCTCATTCAATGCTTCACCAATATCTTCCATCAGATAGGGGCTATGGCACCCTTTGCACCGATTGGGACAACCCGAGATATTAATAGCCAGCGTGACTTCATCAGGGACTTCCTGAAAAACAATGTCGAAACTAAGATACTTTAGCATAGTGGCGTTTGGATGCTTCCTGTTGACGTGCCTGTGAAAAATTACTCACCCGTTTCATATACCCGATGATTCGTGTCAGGTAGTCGAGGTTTTTGCTCTTGCAAACCGGGCATTCGCTGATCATGCGTTTGTCGATATGCCCACAGTCGTTACAAACCGTATTGGGAATATTGAACGTAAAATAGTTACACCCTTCCTGCGCTGCCACCTTCAACAGCTGCCAATACTGTTCTTTGCTAAGATGTTCTGAAAGATTGAGATGAAGTGCTGAACCGCCTGTCAGGTGTTCGATGTACCGTCGCCCATGCAACCGGAATTTTTCAATCAGGTTCAGCGAATCGTCTTCCACTTTATAGAAATAGCTGTTATAACAATCCCTGTTCACTTTATAGCCGGCCTCCCTATCCCATTTGGCATGTTTAATCCCCACATTTTCAGCCGGGATCATCTCACAATTGAACATCAGTTCTGGGGTGCGGTATTTTTTATTGTACTTTTCAATCAGACCAAGGATCTGTTGAACGAATTTCTCATAGTCGGGATTATCGTTGATCTCAATTCCTAAAAACTCAGCCGCTTCAACCAGTCCGTTCACGCCAATGGTGAGGTATTGGCGCCCCATGTTGATATAACCGGCATCGAACAACGGAAGCATACCTTTCGATTGCATGTTCTTCAGGTTTTCGTTATAGGCCGCCTGAATTTTGTGTGCTTTATCGACCAGATCTTCAAGAAATACCTGATAAGGCATTCCCCCCTTAACGGCATATTGGATGCAACGGTTCAGATTGATAGTCAACACACTTTTCGATCCGGTAGAAACCCCTCCGGCACCAAGGGTGTAGCTGAAACCATTGTCGGTAATTTCGTTACGAAGGCGGCAGCAACTGCTCAACGAATCGGCGTTGTCGCTCAAATAGGTGAAGAATGAATGGCCTTCGGAATACATCTCGGCCGCAAAATCGCCCCATTCCTTATCTTTCGGTTCGTTGTTTTCGGTAAGCAGCGCCATGGTTTCAACCGGGAAAGTCAACACCGAACGGGTACGCTCCCGGTTGAACCATTTCATAAACCTTTTCTGCAACCAGCTAAGCGATTCCCAGTGAGGTTTGTTCCCATCGGGAAAAACAAAATGTTCGAACAGGCTTTCAAAGTAGAACCGATCGTAATAAGAGATATTCCAGAATACCGCCTGAAAGTTTCTG
This sequence comes from Prolixibacteraceae bacterium, assembly GCA_035353695.1. Lineage (GTDB taxonomy): Bacteria > Bacteroidota > Bacteroidia > Bacteroidales > Prolixibacteraceae > CAYMTR01. Next base: position 13,357 of record DAOQAB010000028.1, on the reverse strand, counting down.
GCTCCTGTGGGTTGGTTTATCGAGTAAACGATCTGTTCAAAATAGTCGGTAATCACTTTATCGAGTGTGCGTTGTTTCTTGGATAAGTCAACTACCTTATCGGCATTTTGATAGTAATCATTCCCAAATTCCAGACCAATAAAATAGTTCATATACATCAGGAACTCCGGGGTGGCACAGGCGCCGCTCAACATGCTCGACACCATGAAAACCATGTTGATGAAGCCGCCACAAAACGACTTCAGGTTGCCAGGGGCCTTTGAGTTTCCTCCAATCGATGATGTTCCTCCAATCAGCCAGGGATACATGGTGATGCTGGCGCAATAGTTGGCCAAACTGGTTTCGTCGTTTTTGTATATAAAATGGTTTTCCAGAAGTTCAACGTATTTATCGGCCAGCTCTTTTCCGTACATATCCTTTATCCTGTCGGTCAGAAGACGACGGTTAAGCCGGATGAAATTCGATTTTGGAAGTTCACCAATAAGGGTGGCCATGTTTTTATTTTCAACATTGGCATTGGAATCAAATTTACTACCGGTAGCGGCATTGGCGGCATTACAATAATCCATCATAAAATTGAGTTTCTCGGTCACTTCGCGATCCTCGGCGTGCCGTTGCCGGTAAAGCATATACGATTTTGCCACCGCATAGTATTTCTCGGCCATCAACGCCACTTCAACCTGGTTCTGGATTTCCTCCACACTGATGCCATCCCTGATGCTGACCCGGCACAGAATATTGCAAAGAACATCCTGTGTGGCAAAGCTCCCAACAGATAGGAATGCTTTGGCAATGGCATTTTTAATTTTATCGACCGAAAAAACTTCTTTACTCCCGTCTCTTTTGATAATGAATAGTTCCATATTGTTTTAGTTCTTTTTTTGAAAATTATCATAGCCCGCGAAGTGATTCCGATCTTCACGAACAAAACGTCTATTTAATCTCACGACCATGTAGCAAAACTGAAATGCAGGGAAATAAAGTGCCCGGGAGGGATCTTTATTCTTTGCCTTTCACCCGAAAGCTACGAATCGAAAATTCAGGCAGGTCTTCTGGCTTGTCCTGTTTTGATGCCTTCCCGTTTCATCCACTGTAGCTTTTGGGCGAAGGTGGATTATGTCCCCGAATCATCATCGGACACCCGCCTTTGCCAAGCTTTGACGGGTAACAGTGGCCAACTATCAAAACATTTCTGAAGGACTTACAGCTGCGGGTACAGCCCCCGACTTTGCCATAATAAACAGCATCACAGGGTTCCCTTTTGATTCCGGTCAGGAGAGACCCAATCGGAAACCTGAAATTGTTATACAAGTTTACGCCAAATTTGGGTGTATTATCAAATTGAGTTATTAACAGAAAAGAGCAAAAAGAGTCAAAAAGCTGTCATTTGACGCCAATTTATGGGTGTTGATAAATGAAATGAAAGAATAAAAGGTGTTCCTATTGTTCAAGAAACCTGTCAAAATTTGCAAAAGGATGCAACCATCATTGCATTTTGTAATTGGCTTAACTTAATTCGGGATTGAAGAAAATAATTCTAATTTATCACAAATGATTGCCTCCCTCGATGCCGAAACCGATTTTTCAAGGAAGCTGTTAAGAAGGGTTCGGATGAACTGAAATTATTACAGATGAGTTTCATTCACCATCTTTTCGGATTAACTCACCATTTTCCATTTCATAATAAAGCGGTTTTCCCGTTGGTATTTCCAATCCAAGCACACCTTCCTTTGTGAGGTTTTCAATGTACATCACAATGGAACGCAAACTGTTGCCATGTGCCGAAACCAGCACATTTTTCCCATCCCGCAGCTGAGGAAGAATGGTCTCACGGAAAAACGGGATGGTCCGTTCTGCGGTATCTTTCAGGCATTCTCCGGCTGGTGGCGGCACGTCATAGCTGCGACGCCACTGGTGCACCTGTTCATTGCCATACTCTCTGGCAGTTTCGGCCTTGTTTTTTCCCTGCAATTCGCCATAATACCGTTCGTTCAGGTGCCAGTCCTGATAGACCGGGACAATACTGGCGGCCATCGATTCACTGTAAATGGTCGTCCACTCTTTCATTTTTCCTTCGGAATGGATCACCACCGGGGTTTTATCGCTTTTGTTCTGAGCCAGGGCAAGCATAGCCGTTTCGATAGCCCGAACTTGTACCGAAGTGAAAACCACATCAAACGCTATTTCAGCCAACTGTACTCCGGCCTTTATTGCTTCAGCAATTCCGGTGGAAGAAAGCGGTACATCGACCCAACCTGTAAATACATTCTTTTTGTTCCAGACCGACTCTCCGTGCCTGATTAATATAAGCTTTGCCATATCTTTAAGTCTTTATTTTCTTTTGCGAAGAAACAATTCAGAAAGGCCTTTGTTCATCCCAATAATAATAGAAAAACACCCATCACATTATTCAAATTGCACGGCTAGTTATCCTTTACTTTGTTTATCAGCGCTTCGCGAATCATCTTGCGCAACTCCAGTTGTTTGTTTTCAACCACTTTTCGGGACGAAGGGCGATAAAGTTCGGCATATTTGCAGGGCACCAGTTTATACGAAAGATGATCCATGGTTCCTTTTACATCAACGCCCAGCTTAATCGGCAACGGACAATCGACCACCGAAATGTGGTAATCGAAGCTCATATCCAGGTTGTGCCGGCCTGCCACCACCGCTTTGTACTTATCCATCACAATCAGGAACGGATAGATATCGATCTCGTTTTTAAACACGGTAAACTCGGCAGAGAGTGAATCCACTCTATTTTCGGTCTTTTTATTAAACTTCAGTGTTTTGGCTATTTCGGTAAAAGTCTGCCCATCCATCAGCACCAGGTTCTGCCCTTTAATGGAAGCAGCTCCCCGCAACGTCGACATCTTGAGACGATAGAGCGAATCGAGATAGGTTTCGGCGGCAATATGAAACTCCCCTTTCCCCCGAAACGACTTCAGCATCGGCATGATGGAGTCGATATCGGGCACCATCTTCAACAACTGTTCAATTTCGATATCCAGCATATGAAAATCGAGTCCCAGGAAAAGATGGTTTTTACGCGGTGTACGGTACATGGCCGTAAGCTGCATCCTTGCTGCCGGAGTGGTTAGTTTCAACTCGTCGAGCAACAGGATGCCATCGTAAATCCGCAAATCGCCGTTGATATCAGATGCCACATCGGTTCCCAATGTAGCTTTCTTCACATCGGCATGAAGCGAAACATCGATTCCTTTCGGCACCATGTAAGGGCCTGTACTTCCGGAAGAACCTACAGTATCGGCCTTCTCGTCCTCATAACCAATTCCGCTGGTCATGGTCATCAGCCCAAGCACATCGGTATTGTTTGAGGTGAAATTCAAATCACCCCGCAGGATCGAATCCTTACGATAGTAAGAAAGCAAATTACTGAGGTTTCCTTTCAGCCCAAAATCCGATTGGCCAATTTTCAACCGGCTATCCCATATTCTCATCTTTTCGGGCGAAAAATCGAACTTGATGGCCGGTATCTCTACCGGATCTATTCCCGTCATAACAACTCTCCCCTGCTCCAAACCAATCGTTCCGTTGGTGAACCATTGCAGAAAAATATCTTTCTGTTCCTTCTGGTTCAGGATTTCGGTCGTCACGTCGAATTTTTTCATCGTCACGCTGTCCTTTCCCATGCAGGCCAGGATGTTTTGGGTGTGTCCGGTCAGTTTAATTTTTGGCTGATCGGGATGACCATCACGGGGCGATACCTCCACTTTCCCCATCGCTTTTTTCACCGCCAGATTCAACGTATCCATCCCTCCCGACAACGAATCGGCCACAAAGGAACAGGTCAGATCTGGAATCCGGGTTGTGTCCATCACATTCGATGACTCGATCAGAAGATGGGTACCGGCAAGGTTGGCAGAATAACTTTTAAGTTTCCCTGCAGAAAGACGCTGCGCGGTGATATCGAGGTTCATGAACTTTGTACTCTTTGATACCGCTTTGGGGTTGGGCAAATCAAACTTCACCCTCGAATTATCGGTTTTGAAGCTCAAACTATCATACGTTGCATTGAATCCCGAGAGAGCAACATCGCCCGAAAACTTCATCTTGTCGATCTGCATTTTTTCAAACTGAGTCATCGAAAAAGCACATTTCACCGGTCCCTTCGCTTTTCCGGCAACAGTAGCCTTCATCGAAGCCGGGATCATTGCGTTAAACTCGTCAAGCGTCAGGTCGGCATCGGCATCCAAATTACAACAAACATCCGAAAACAGGTGGTCGATATACCCTTTCATGCTGAACGATGACTTCGGGGTCTTTGCCTTCAGCCATTCGATGCGGACGTTGGTCAGCGAATCGGTCATGCCATCGGTACGGATCGTAACTTCCCCGTTGATATCGCTCAGCAAAAGAGGAACTCCCTCGTATTTTGCGGTTCCGTTTTCCATCGTCAGATGGATATCGAACATCGGCATGGTTGTATTGCTGTAAACGCCAATCATAGAACCGTCGGCAGAAAGAAAACCGTTGGCATCAATTCCTTTGAAATAAGATTGATAAGACGGGGGAACCATTTTCAGCAGCCCCTCAACCGGTGAAGATGCAACGTTAAACGTCAGGTTAAAAGAAAGATTTTCGGTAACCGTATCTTCCTCGAACGAACCAGAAGCTTCTATCGGAAAATTATTGAGCGTGCCATTTGCCTCTTTAATCACCATCTTCAACGGATAAATGGTAATATCGGAAAGCAGATTCAAACGGGTTGAAACACGGTCAAGATATTTCTCTTTGTCATAATCCAATGAAATGAGACTCTGATCAACCACAATCTTACTGCTCAACGTACCGGAACGGTATGTACCATTCAGGGTACCCGTCAGATTGTTCATGTAGACATTTGTCGCCAGAGAGTGATCGACATAAGAGAAATCGACATTTTCGAACCGGACATTTTCGAGACCGGCAACCAATGATGTGGTATCGGTTTCACCTTCGGGCATAGGAGCAACGATGTCAAAATTATCTTTCCCGAGACTATCATAAAAAATGTTGACACATCCCTTGCTAAAAATCAGCTCTTCGACCTTCACCTCGTTGCGCTTCATCCAGGCATTCACATCTATAATCCCAACCAGCTGACTGGCAGAAAGCAAGGTGTCGTTGGGTGCATCTTTCACCGGATTGACCAGCGCCAGATGGCTCACTTTCATTCCAAACTTGGGGAACGTGCTAAAAAAAGTCAATTCAACTTCGCCAATCTCAACCGGGCAGGTAATGTATTTGGCCGCTTCTTTCCTTACAATCGGAGTCAGTTTCTCGGGTGTGAAGACAAACCAAAGGGCAATACTCACGGCAACAATAAGAACCAACAGCAAAGAGGCGATGGTAATCAGAACTATTTTTAGCGCTTTCTTCATAATGAAAGAGATATGGAAGGAGTAATTCCTCCTATGGATTGACTTTTTTAAACGAATAGGTCACATAAAAAGAATCTTCATATTTCAATGTCGAATCGGTAAGCTCGGTAACAGTATAGACCTTGGGAACCGTTGCCCCAAGCTCCATGATATGCACATGGGTTAATTCCGATTTCACCAGTGTCCATGTGAATTTCTGAGCTTCCGCTTCGGTCACGTCATCGGCAGTATCCCAGGTAGAACCATTTCCATCGCTGAGGTATTTATAAAATAAAGTACCCGACTGCCATTTACCATAAAGCAAGGTTTCGTCGTACGTTTTTTCCTCATCAGGTGTTAAACTACAGGATACCATCAGGGATGAAACAGCAAAAATCAGGAACAAGCAGATTACAACTTTTCTCATAGTAGCTTTTTTAGAATTATTTACAAAAAGTAAACCAAAGATAAAAAAAGGAGAAGAATAAGGCATGGTAAATGAAACAAGAATTAAGTTTCTCTGAAATAACTATGTCAAATACAAAAAAAAGATTCAAATCGTTATTCCTCTCATAATTCTTCTGTTATTTAGCAATCAGAGTATAAAAACATTTTAGCCATGATTATTCAAAAAGCTTCTGTCTATTTTGCCGAATCGTATTGCAAGGCTGTCGACACCATTGCCCGGGAACGAAAATATCTGGGTTCAACAACCGGGTTTCCCGTTGAAAGTACCATCGATTTTGTCGGTTTAATTGTTCGCAACAACTGGCCACAATACTATGCAATCGAAGACGGCGAGGTGGTTGGCTGGTGCGACGCCATCCCCAAGAGTTACGAAGGACTAACCCATGTAAGTGTATTGGGCATGGGTGTTCTGGCCCCGTTCCGGGGAAAAGGGTTGGGTTCGCAACTGCTCGAAAAAATCATTGAACATTCCCGGAACAACGGGATTGAAAAGATTGAACTCGACGTATACGAATCGAACCAGGCAGCCATTGGTTTGTATGAAAAATTTGGCTTTTTTTCCGAAGGTAGCCGGATCAACGGACGTAAACTGGATGGAGTATATGATCATATTAAACAGATGGGAAAATTCCTTTAATTCAATAAATTATGAATAAAACAACCGAAAACACAAGCAAACAACAGCAAGCTACTGATTTGTTTAGGAATGGGTATAACTGTTCGCAGTCGGTATTAACCGTTTTTTCCGAAGAATTGGGAATTAAAAAGGATTTGGCATTGAAACTGGCCAGCCCTTTTGGCTCTGGTATTGCTTACATGCAGGAGACATGTGGAGCTGTGAGCGGAGCGCTCATGGCCATCGGATTGAAATATGGCAAGGGCGAAAATGGCACCAACGAAGACAAAGCTTATGCATACGACCTGTCGAACCATTTTATGACTGAATTCAAAAAAACACACCAAACAGTGTGTTGCCGCGAGCTGCTCGATGGGTTGAATATGAGCACTCCCGAAGGTATGGCCCGTATTCTGGAACTTGATTATTTCCGGACTCGTTGTGCCTGTTATGTGAAAGATGCAGTTCAAATTACGGAAAAAATCATTTCACGATAAATGGAACCAATTATTTCGGCATGTGGGGATATCTGTTCCGAATGCCCCCGATACATGGCAACCCAGAGTTCTGACAACAACAAACTGGAAGAAATTGCTCAGTTATGGCATCGCCTTGGACTCCGCGACCAAATTGTTGGCAAAGAAGAGATTAAATGCTCCGGATGCAACAAAAAGCCCAATTGCGGTTATGGTGTAACTACCTGCAAACATCTTTCGGGAAAGGAGAATTGCGGCGAATGTGAACTCTTTCCCTGCCCTAAATTCGATGAAATTTTCAGGAATTCGGATAAGTACGTTGAGATTTGCCGGCAATTCTGTAATCCAACCGAATATTCACAGCTCAGAAAAGCTTTTTTCCAAAAGAAGGAGGTCCTTAGCAACATTCACCAGTCAAAATTTTCGAAATGATGCTATCCTATAAAACCATTCCCATTTCACGGATCAACGAAATAAAACCACTATGGGAAAAGCTAAACCAGATCCACTTAGACGATACCATTTATTTTACCGAACATTACCAAAATTTCACCTTTGAAAAACGGGCGGGTAAATGGAGTGGTATGGAAGAAGACCAACTATTAATTTTGGTAGCTGAAACGGAAAACCACGAAATCATTGGTTATTGTATATCAACCATCGACGGAATAAAACAGGGAGAAATTGATTCGCTTTTTGTTGAACCAGAATTTCGTAGTCAGCAAATTGGTCGTGAATTGGTGCTGAGAAGCCTCGGTTGGCTTCATGAAAACGAGTGTGAACCCATTCGATTGGCTGTCAGTTTCGGACATGAAGGTGTTATTGAATTTTATGAAAAACTTGGATTCTTTCCACGGATGACGATACTCGAATATAAACCAACGGAACATGTTCATGCGACTTGTTTCAAATAAATTAAAAACATATTTTTGAAGAAAATTAAGTTGTCACAATTTAAAAAAACCAATATGAGAAAATTACTTTCAATGTTCATGCTAACCTTTTTGTCTTTCACACTAGCATTTGGCCAAAATAGCAGTTCTGGCACAAACTTTTACCAAACTTCTGGGCTTTGGGGCAAAGTGTTGCCTTCGTTAACGGCTTCGGGCGATAATGCATTAGTGTATGTTGATTTCGCACATGGCGATGACCAGGTTGTAACTTCTCTAACAAGTAGGGGTTGGGCTGTTACCGTTGCTTCCAGCGGATCCGATTTTAACACCAAACTTGCAGCCGGAGGTTGGGATCTGGTTGTACTTTTTAATCAAAATTATTACATGTCATCTTCAGGTCTCAGTTTTAGCGCTGTTCAAAATTACGTTACTTCCGGAGGTGTAATGATTTTTACATCGTGGGATGATGCGAACGCCGGAGCCTGGGCCAACTTATTTGAAGCCTCGTATACCGGGCATAATAATAATTTAACCGTTACAATTACCGATGCTGCTATTGCAAATGGCCTTTCTAATCCGTTATCTTTAACAAATCAGTGGATGGTGGCATGCAGTAACGGGCTTTCTGCAATTGGTTCCGGTGAAGTTCTTGCTACGTTTAGTAATGGAGAGGCTGCAATAGTCCGTGGCAATGGAGGAAAAACAATTATGCTAGGCTACTTATCTGATGCTCCGGCTTCTTCAGCAAGAGGAACGTTGTTCTCAAATGTATGTTTTGCAACCGGAACTCCTGTACCAGTGCCTTATTGGTTAATTATTGTACTTTTCGCACTCATTGCAATGGGGGTTGTAATTTCTAAAAGAAAAGTTATCTTCTCATAAATAACTCGGGACAACCATAAAAAGCAAGAGTGATATTTTTCTAAAAATATCACTCTTGCTTTTTTTTAAACACTTTCTATTAACAGTTAAAAAGCCTTTATTAATCAAACATTCCTCTCATTTTCTCGAAGAAATCTTTCTTATTGGGCCCGTTCTGAGGACTCCCCTGAAAATTGGGAGACTGGGCTAACTTCTCAAACAATTTCTTTTCATCGGCTGTTAGCCGGGTAGGAATCCAGGCATGAATTTTTACCAGGATATCGCCTTTGCCGTAACCATTTACATCGGGGAGCCCTTTCCCCCTGAGTCTTAATATTTTTTCAGGCTGGGTACCGGCATCAATTTTTACTTTTACTTTTCCTTCAACCGTTGGAATTTCAACCGTTGTTCCCAAAACCAGATCAGGGATATGCAGGAAGAGGTTATAAATGAGATCGTGTTCATCGCGGATCAGTTCCGGATGTTCTTCCTCTTCGATCAAAATAATCAAATCGCCGTTGATTCCTCCCCTGCGAGCTGCATTCCCTTTTCCACTCACCGAAAGCTGCATACCTTCAGCAACACCGGCAGGGATGTTTAAGGTAATAACCTCTTCACCCTGGACGATTCCTTCGCCATAACACGAAGTACACTTGTTGGTAATGATTTTCCCTTCGCCACCACAAGAGGGACAAACGGAAGTTGTTTGCATTTGCCCGAGAAACGTGTTTGAGACCCGGGTTACCTGCCCTGAACCATGACAGGTTGAGCAAGTAGAATAAGAACCATCTTTTGCGCCTGTACCATGACAGGTATCGCATACGACATATTTCTTTACCTTGATTTTCTTTTCAGCTCCCTTGGCAATTTCGAGAAGGTTAAGCTTCACTTTTACCCGCAGGTTCTGCCCCCGGTTTACATGTTGGCGCCCGCGACTACTTCCGCCAAAGCCACCGAAACCGCCAAAGTGCCCTCCGAAGATATCTCCAAACATCGAGAAAATGTCGTCCATGTTCATGCTTTGTCCGCTGAAACCCTGGCTGCCATTTCCCATGCCAGCATGTCCAAACTGATCGTACCGCTGTTTCTTTTCGGGATTGCTCAATATTTCGTAAGCTTCGGCGGCCTCTTTGAATTTCTCTTCGGACTCTTTATCACCGGGATTTTTATCGGGATGATATTGTATTGCTTTCTTTCGGTAGGCTTTTTTTATCTCATCGGCCGAAGCGTCTTTCGTAACGCCCAAGACTTCGTAATAATCGCGTTTGCTCATTTTATTCTTTTTTATTCCCCGATAACAACTTTTGCAAAACGAATCACTTTATCGTTCAGCGTATATCCTTTTTGAATGACATCAACCACTTTCCCTTTCAGCTCCTCGGTTGGAGAAGGTATTTTGGTAATAGCTTCGTGCAGGTCGGTATCAAAATCTTTTTCTTTGGCATCAATCTCTTTGACACCGTTCATCTTAACAAAATCGGAAAACCGTTTGTAGATCAAATTGATGCCTTCTTTCACAGAATCTACATCGTTGGCTGTTTCCATGGCTTTTAACGCACGTTCAAAATCGTCGATTACCGGAAGAATATTCAGCAATATGCCCTCTCCTGCCGATTTGGTCAACTCCATTTTTTCTTTCAGTGTGCGTTTCCGGTAGTTATCAAACTCGGCATGGAGCCTCAGGAATTGATCATTTTTCTGTGCAAGAGAATTTTCAAGAGATTCGATGATCTCCGCATTTTTATCCTTTTTCAATTTCTTCGATTTTCGGCTAGCTGCTTCCTCTTTTTTATCTTCTTCGGACGTCATCGACGAGGTATTCTCTTCCTGTTTATCAGCATTTTGTTCTATGATATTTTCCTTTTCAATTTTTTCTTCTTCCATATTGAATTTGATTTTTCTCTCACATTACTATTATTCCGCCACGAAATTACAAATATTCTGCCAAATGATCTTGTCGGCCATTATGACATCATTCATGAAAATAGATGACAAAAAAAGTCACTTGTGGTGACTTTTTTACTTCAGGATAAACTTCCTTATTTCTTTAGCTGATTTAAGACATTCTCCAGCAGTGGACCTCGCAAATTAGTCGCAACAATGATTCCATTTCCATCGATCAGAAAATTTACAGGGATACTGTTCACCCGGTACACTCCGGCATACTTGGCATTCCACCCCTTTAAATCGCTCACATGATAGGGCCATTCCAGCTTATCAGCCTGAATAGCAGCTAACCATGCCTCTTTATTTTTATCGAGAGAAACACTGAAGACCGTGAACCCTTTCCCGTTTTTGAACTTTGTGTCTTTAAACTTCTGATAAGTGGCCACTACATTGGGATTCTCCATCCGGCAAGGGCCACACCAGGAGGCCCAAAAATCGATTAACACCAACTTACCTCTCAGATCCGATAATTTAAGGGTCTCATCATTTACTCCCTTTTCCATAATATCCGGGGCCAGATTACCCACACCAATACCCATGGCGGGTTCCTGATCCTGGGCAAAAACACGAGGCAAATTCAACACCGATAGAATCCCTAACACTAAAAAGAATAAACCAAATTTTTTCATTTTCTCTTTTCACCATTTTTTTTGACCACCTGATCAACATGCGATGAAGGCTGTTGATTCGGTTCGGTGGTCAGATATTTATACTTTATGACCAATGAATCTTTTATAATCAAGAAAAAGACGATAAACCCAAACACCTGCAAGCCGATAAAAAACCCAACCGACTTAACTTTCGACTGGCTGATGTTGAAAAGTAATAAGGGAAAAAGAATTTGCAGAAAGTAAACAACCGCAAAATTGATCCCAAACATTTTCGATGCAGTTTTTGAATTGATCCTCTTATCGAAGAATAAAGACAAATGCCATGCCAATAACAAAACAATGGGCAAGCAGAATTCGAGCGAAATGTTTGTTTTCCGGTCGGGATAATAGCAGTAAATGATCGTTTGCCCCTGTTCTTTGAATTGAACCATTTCGGCACGCTGAATGGATGAAACAGCCGAAGTAAACTTATCGATCCCAAAGGTGATCATTTTACCATACACCTGTTCGCCGCCATTAACCCAAAGCACGTACAATAAAATACTTGCTGCAATGAATACGCTATTTCTTACAATGTTTTTCACGAGGGTTGTTCTATTTTTCGGTTCATTTTTCGGTTAACCAACTCCCAAAGAGCCCAAATGATAATGACTAAAAGGATATTCCACACGTAATCGTGCATAAAGTTAAAAAAGTTAGGATACAACCGGCCGACAACTCCCAGCATAATAATTCGAAGCGAATTAATAACCGCAAGAGTCCCAAACAGGGCCGCACCAATGATAAACTTTTGTTTAACCTCCCATTTTGAAAAAACCACCAGGGCAATCATGGCAATATAGGCATGATACGCAGAACATTCCAGTTCGATCGTCATGGGGTAATTATCGATCTGAATGGCTTTATAATTTACAACGAGGTTGGCTACGGTACTCGATCCATCGCCAAAAAGTTGCACCGGAATAAACAGGATCTTCGCTAATCCGTAAGTCAGATAGGTTGTAAAATTGACAAAGGCCATCGAAAACCAGCGATGGTTTGTATAATCCCATGCAACAATTACCACCAATACCACCCACAGACCAAAAGCTTTGATCAGCGGTAACAACTCATTAAAAATCTCTTTACGTTTTTGTTTATTAATCTCTTGCTGAGATAACTTCTTTTTGGAATAATTACTCATAGTTTAGTTAGGTTTGACGAATTTAGCCGTTCGCTTTCCGGTTCTAATCAACCCTCCGGATATGGGCGCCAATAAGGTTCAACCTGGAGCCAATATCTTCATAACCGCGGTCGATTTGTTCAATATTATGGATTTTACTGACACCATCGGCCGAAAGGGCTGCAATTAACAACGCAACTCCAGCCCGGATATCAGGCGAAACCATGGTGGTAGGTTTTAATACGTTTTTATGATCAAGACCGATTACCGTTGCCCGGTGGGGATCGCACAGGATAATTTGAGCACCCATATCAATCAGTTTATCGACAAAGAACAAACGGCTCTCGAACATTTTTTGATGAATCAGCACACTTCCTTTAGCCTGGGTAGCCACCACCAGAAAAACGCTCAGTAAGTCAGGGGTTAAACCCGGCCAGGGAGCATCGGCAATGGTCATGATAGAGCCATCGATAAAACTTTCAATTTCATAATGGCTTTGAGCGGGAATATAGATATCATCACCCCGGTATTCCAGTTGAATACCTAATCGCCTGAACGACGTAGGAATAAGTCCTAGTTTATCAATTCTGGCATTCTTAATGGTTATTTCCGAATTGGTCATCGCCGCCAGCCCGATAAAGCTTCCTATCTCAATCATATCGGGCAGAATGGTGTGCGTGCAGCCTGAAAGGGAGTTCACCCCTTCGATAAAAAGCAGGTTTGATCCAATGCCAGAAATTTTAGCACCCATCGAAACCAGCATATCACAAAGTTGCTGGATGTAAGGTTCACAAGCGGCATTGTAAATAGTCGTCAAACCCTTAGCCATCACAGCGGCCATAATGATATTCGCCGTTCCGGTTACCGAAGCTTCATCGAGCAACATATAAGTCCCCTTAAGCTCTTTGGCCGAAATTTCGTAATACTTTTCGTGTGAATTAAATATGAACTTTGCCCCAA